>JASHTT010000692.1 GCA_030040415.1 Streptosporangiaceae bacterium
CGGATGCTGCGCACCCAGAGTCCGTACCCGGTCGCCAGTTCCCGCGCCGTCGCCTCGTCGTCGGCGACCACCACGTCCGCGGACACGCTCACGTACGGCTCCTCGATGTCGCCCGGCTGGAAGCAGGCCCGGTAGCCCTCGACCGCTTCGAGCACGGTCGCGGGGCTGACATGGTAGTTGGCGGCGAACCGCAGGCCGCGCTTCCCGGCGACCTCCGCGCTCTGGCCACCGCTGCTGCCCAGGATCCACACCTGAACCTGCGCGAACTCGCCAGGCACGACGTGTGCTTCCAGCCCGTCGGGCGAGACGTAGCGGCCCTGCAGCAAGGCCAGGATGTCGTCAGTCTGCTCGGCGTAGTCCTGCGGCTCGGCGTTCGGCAGCTGGAGCAGCTTGCGCTGCAGCGCGAAGCGCGGCGACTTGGCGATCCCGTCGAGGGAGAACCTGGGCGGGATGAGCAGCCCGGTCCGGGCGCGGCCGTCGACAACCCCGAAGGCGGCCGGGTCGGCTCCGTCGCCGCGCCCGGGCGGCCTGCCACCAGAACGGCCAAGACCGAGGTCGAGCCGACCTGGGTACAGGGCGTCGATCAGGCCGAACTCCTCGACCGTCGACAGGGCCGTCCGGTGCCCCATCTGCACCGCCCCCGACCCGATCCGGATCTGCCGGGTGGCGGCCGCCGTCAGGGCCAGCACCACCGCCGGGGAGGTACCGGCCACACCGGGGTTGAGGTGGTGCTCGGCGAACCAGTACCGCGAATAGCCCGCTTGCTCGGCCTTGCACGCAAGATCGAGGCTGTTACGCAGCGCGTGCGCCGCCGTCGAGCCGGACGAGATC
This sequence comes from Streptosporangiaceae bacterium, assembly GCA_030040415.1. Classification (GTDB taxonomy): domain Bacteria; phylum Actinomycetota; class Actinomycetes; order Streptosporangiales; family Streptosporangiaceae; genus JAJYUU01. The sequence continues at coordinate 832 of JASHTT010000692.1, forward strand.
GGGACTAGGTCCAGGATCGCGAGCGGGGTGTCAGTCATGCCGGTCGCTCCTTAGCCGGTACTGCTCAGGCCGACAGCGCTGATTTCGCTCTCACGTCCGGCGGCTGGCGGCTTGGCACCGTTGCCATCCAGGCCCGACGGTCCCCATTGCCAAGGCGGATCCGGGATGTCGCGGCGCAGCGCCGGCGCGATATCGGACTGGAACAATTCGAGTGACTCGCGATGCTGATCGTCTGTCAGCCCGCCAGCGTCCGCGTGCAGGTGCAGAACGCTGTGCCCGAACTGCTCGTGGTAACGGTGCACCTTGTCGATTACCTGTTGCGGGCTGCCGATGAGCGCCGAACTCCGCTCCAGGTAATCCTCAAGCGTTGGGAAGACCGGCTGCATGCCGAGGCGCTGCTGGAATGCCAGGAATCCAGCGAAAACCGGCCGGTACGCCTCGACCGCCTGCTGCGAGGTCTTCGCGGCGTAGTAGCCGGCGCTGCCGGCGCCGACGGCGATGCGCGCCGGATCGTGGCCGTAGTACTCCCACCGTTCACGGTAGTAGCGGACCAACGCGGCATACGGATCGATGGGATTGGTGACGTTGGCTGAGAACAGCGGGTCACCGTAGCGGGCGGCCAGGTCGACGGACTCTTTGCTCGTCGCGCTGCCGTGCCAGACCCTGATCGGTTGCTGCAGCGGCCGCGGCCACACCTCCGCGTCGGCCAGCGACGGCCGGTACCTTGGCTCAGCCGACACCTTGGGGTTGCGCCAGATCTGCCGGAACAGCTCATAGCTCTCTGCGTTGCGGTCCCACTGGTCTTCGGGCGTGACATGGAAGAGTTCGCGCTGTGCGGCGCCGTTCCCCTTACCGATGATGAGCTCGAGCCGGCCCTGCGACAGGTGGTCCAGCGTCGCGTAGTCCTCATACGCGCGCACCGGGTCGAGCAGGCTGAGCGTGGTCACGGCGGTGAACAGCCTGATCTTCGACGTGATCGCGGCAACGTGGCTGAGCACGACGGGTGGCGAGGAGGAGATGAACGGCCGCTCGTGCCGCTCCCCCACGCCAAAGCCGTCGAAGCCGAGTTCCTCGGCCAGGACCGCGTTGTCCAGCACCTCACGGAACCGGTCGGATGTCGACTTCTGCACGCCTGTCACCGGGTCTGGTGCGTGCACGATGAGGGTTATGAGCAGGAATCTCATGACGCCGCCCGGCTGAATCCGGACTGCACGGGCACAGCCTTACCGGGCAACGGCTCTAGGCCGAGATTGGCCCGCAGGGTGCTGCCCTCGTACTCGGTGCGGAACACGCCGCGCTCCTGCAGCAGCGGCACCACTTTGTCGGCGAACTCGTCAAGCCCGCCGGGCGTGATGTGCGGGACCAGGATGAAGCCGTCGCTCGCATCGGCCTGCACCAGCTTGTCAATGTCCGCCGCGACGGTGGAAGCAGACCCGATGAACGACTGCCTGCCCGTCACGGCCACGATCAGCTCGCGAATCGACAGATTCTCCGCCGCCGCCTTCGCCCGCCAATCGCGCGCGGTGGCCAGCGGATCGCGGTGCATGCGCACGCTCGCCCGGCCGCGCGCGATAGTGTGCTCGCCGACGTCGGGATCGATCTCCGGGAGCGGGCCATCCGGATCGTAGCCCGACAGGTCGCGGTTCCAGAGTTGCTCGAGGAACGCGATCGCCGTGGCACCGCTGACCTGCTGCAATCGGACGTCGTGAGCTAGGTCGGCCGCTTCCGCATCGGTGTCCGCGAGCACGAACGTCGCGGCCGGCAGGATCAGCAGCTGGTCTGGCGTGCGGCCGTAGCGGGCCAGCCTGCCCTTGACGTCAGCGTAGAAAGCCTGTCCGTCGGCCAGCGTGCCATGCCGGGAGAAGATCGCATCCGCGCTGGACGCGGCGAACTCCCGGCCTTCGTCTGAGTCTCCCGCCTGGAAGATGACCGGCCGCCCTTGCGGGCTGCGCGGCACGTCGAACTGCCCGGAGATGTCAAAATGCGCGTCATGGTGGCTGAACCGGCCGGGCCGCGGGTCGGCGAGGAAGACGCCGGCCTGCTTATCGGCGGCGATCTCGTCGCCGTGCCAGGAGTCGAACAGTTCGCATGCGGTGCGCAGGAACGTCCTGGCCCGCTCATAGCGTGCCTCCTGCGGCAGGAACCCGCCGCGCCGGAAGTTCTCCCCGGTAAACGCGTCCCACGAGGTGACCACGTTCCACGCGGCGCGCCCGCCGGACAGGTGGTCAAGCGTCGCGAACTGCCGGGCAACCTCATACGGCTCGTTGAATGTGGAGTTGATGGTGCCGGCCAGGCCGAGGTGGTCGGTCACCGCCGCCAGCGCGGCCAGCACGGTGAACGTATCTGGCCTGCCGACCACGTCGAGGTCGTAGATCCTGCCTCGCTGCTCACGCAGCCGCAGTCCTTCAGCCAGGAAGAAGAAATCGAACTTCGCACGTTCCGCGGTGCGTGCCAAGTGCGCGAACGAGCTGAACTCTATGTGGCTGCCGGCCCGCGGATCGCTCCATACCGTCGTGTTGTTGACGCCCGGAAAGTGCGCGGCTAGGTGGATCTGCTTGAGCGGCTTCGTCATGCCGGGTCCTCCGCGAGGGTTGCGTAGCGGTTTGCGGGCCGGCTGAGCCCGAGCAGGGCACGCAGGTCCGGCGCCTCGTAGGCGCGCCGGAACGCCCCGCGGCGTTGCAGTTCGGGGACCAGGTCCCTGGTGATCGCCTCCAGGTCATCAGGGATCGCGCCTGGTCGAAGCCGGAAACCGGCCAGCCCAGCTTGCTGCCACGCGAGCAGCAGGTCGGCCAGTTCTGCGGCGGTGCCGGTGAACACCAGCGCGTCGCTGGTGTAGACGGCGCCTGCCAGGTCGTCGAGCCGCTCCTTCCGCCGTCTGGCGGCCGCGGCGTCAGTGCCGAGGAACACGACCAGGTCACCGAACACGTGCAGGGGTTCGTCGGCCCGCCCGGCGTGCTGCTGCGCGCCGCGGATTTCGCTGACGATCTGCCTGGCATGCGCGGAGTCGTGCGGCGTCACGAACCCGATGTCGGCCGACCTGGCGACGAGCTGGTAGGGCACGCTTGCGTGGGCCAGTGCCGCGACGACGGGCTGGCCCTGCGGTGGCCGCGGCGTGATGGATGGACCCTTCACGCTGAACCAGCGCCCGGAGAAGTCGATGTAGTGCAGCTTGCCGATGTCGATGAACCGGCCGGTGGCGCCGTCGCGGATCTCGGCGTCGTCTTCCCAGCTGTCCCACAGCTGCCTGACCACCTGCACATAGTCGGCCGCCTCGTCGAAGGCGTCGGCGAGCTCCTGCGCGGCGGCCGGCGTGCCTCGATCGGCCAGGCTGAGTGGCGGGAAGGTGCGGCGGCCGAAGTGGGCGGCCTCGTGCGGCGTGCGTGACACCTTCACCCGCAGGCCGGCCCTGCCCTCGCTGACATAGTCAAGCGTCGCGATGGCCTTCGAGATATGGAACGGCTCGGTGTGCGTGACCACCGCCGTCGGGATGAGGCCGACGTGGCGCGTCAACGGAGCCACCCGAGCGGCGATGAGCACGGCATCGAGCCGCCCGCGGACCTGATCGGTGCGCTGGTCCGGCTCGCCGAACCGGGACGACTGAAGGCTCAGGCCGTCCTCGAACGTGACAAAGTCGAGCAGGCCGCGCTCGGCCTCGGTGACCAGGTCTGTCCAGTACCCGGCGGTTAGCAGGTCGGCCGGCCGCGCGCGCGGCTCGCGCCAGGCTGCCGGATGCCAGCCCGCGCCGTCGAGCGCGACCGAAAGGTGCAAGGACTGGGGCTGGTCGGCGAAGCTCAGGACCTTCTCCCGTCTATCGGGGCGCTGCGGCCGGGCGGGCCATGGGAGACCTCTTCATTGTCGGTCAAGCTGCGCGCCTGCCGAAGCGCCTTGCGCCTCTGAGTCAGAATGTATTGTATCCCTATAGGTATTGTCGAGTAAAAGTCTCGGCTCGGCTTGCGGGTGGTCTTGCCATGGCCACGGTGGGCAAGTTACCGTAATGTCTAGTAGTTTGATCGACTATATCGACAATCTAAATTGGCGACCGTGCGAGAGGATGCCGACCTTGCGAGATGGTCTAATGCCGGGCGCGCAGGGCCCGGGACTCAACGACAGACGCACCGGCTTCCAGGAGGTGGCCCGCCGCGCGGTTGCCGCGAGGGTTCAGCGGGTCGCCCCCCGAGTTGACCGCCGATCGCGGCGTCCTGCTGCAGCGCTGGCCTTTGCTGCGGTTGCCCTCGCCGTCGCTGTGGCGGGTTGCGGGACCGGGACCAGCCCTACGTCCGCGCCGACATCGGGACCCTCGTCATCAACGGGCGTCAACCCTAAGGTCGATGGCGAAGTAACGGGCTGCCCGGTCAAGGGCGGGACGCTGACGGTCGACCTGGACGAGCAGGTCCTGCCCGACCTCGACCCGAGCTACACCCCTGAAGCGGTCGCCTACCGGGTGATCCGCGGTGTCTTCGACAGCCTGGTGTATGAGAGCGCTAACGGCACCTTCAGCCCCTGGCTGGCAACGAAGTGGACGGTCAACAGCAACGCGACCGCTTACACCTTCACGATCCACAAGGGCGTGAAGTTCTCCGACGGAACACCCCTCACGGCGAGCGCAGTCAAGTACACCTTCGACCGTATCGAGAGCCCCGCCGAAGGGTCGCTGTTCGCGATTGACCTGCTCGGCCCGTACGCCGGATCGACGGTCAACAGCCCGTACAGCGTCACGGTCCGGTTCAAGGCGCCCTACCCCGCGTTCCTGGAGGCGGCGAGCCAGGCCTTCCTCGGCATCGTGGACCCGACGGCCGCGACGAAGGAGGGAACGGCGGGCTTCGGCGCGCACCCGGTCGGCTCGGGGCCGTTCGAGATCACGTCGAACGTCCCGAACCAGAGCATCACCGAGGTCCGCAACCCGGACTACAACTGGGGACCGGCCGGCCTGAACCACACCGGACCCGCGTGCCTGAACAAAATCGTCTTCAGCGAGGTGCCGGAGGAGAGCACCAGGGTCGGCGAGCTCGAGCGCGGCCAGGTCGACGCCGCCGAGACAATTCTGCCGCCCGACTACCAGACGGTGAGCACGGACAAGAACCTGAACCTGTACGTCGTGCCGGGGGCTGGCGCAGGTTACCAGTACTTCATCAACACGGCGGATGTGCCGTGGAACAACACCCAGATGCGGATCGCACTGCGCGACTCGATCGACATCAACCAGATCCTGCAGTCGGTCTACCAGGGTGAGTACACAAGGGCGTGGGGCCCGATCATGCCGGACACCGCGTACTACGACCCCGCAGTGGTGAACTCGTGGTCCTACGATCCCAAGCTGGCCGACTCGATCCTGGCCAAGGAGGGCTGGAAGCTCGGCGCCGACGGGTACCGGCACAAGGACGGCAAGACGCTGACGATCTCGTTCGCTGGCAGTTCGCCGGACCGCGAACTGCGCCAGGAGGTGAGCGTCTACGTGCAGTCCTACCTCAAGGCGGTTGGCATCGATGAGACGATCACCAACCTGACAGCCACGGCGGCAGTCTCGACTGAGGACTCCGGGAAGTACGGCATCACGGCGACGTCGTTCATCACCGCCTCGCCGACGATCATGGCGTACTTCTTCGACTCGGCCGGCATTCCGACGGCCAAGACCAGCGGGCTGGACCTGTCCAGGGTGGACAGCCCGGCCCTGGACAGCTGGATCGCGGCCGCGGAGTCCACGACCAATGTCGCCACCGCGACGAAGTACTGGGATGACATTCAGCTGTACGTGATCAAGAACGCGATCGACATCCCGATCGAGCTTGAGCCGTTCATCCTCGCGACCACCAAGGCCGTGCACGGCCTGGCCTTCGACCGGCGCGACTACCCGATGTACTACGGCGTCTGGCTGTCCAACGGCTAGCGCAGCTGACGGCCGGAGTCTGCGATGCTCGGTGTGGTCGTGCGGCGGGTGGCGATCGGCGTGCCGGTCATCATCGGCGTGTCCGCGATCATCTTCTTCGTGCTGCGCGTGCTGCCGGGCAATCCAGTCCAGGTGATCACGCAAGGCGCTCCGACCACGCCGGGCGAGCGGCACGACATCATCGTGGAGTTCGGCCTTAACAAGCCGATCTTCAGCCAGTACCTCTCCTTCCTGGGTAACGCGGTCCGCGGCAGGTTCGGCATATCGTTCGCCACCAGGCAGCCGGTCATGGGCGAGATCGGCAGCCAGGCGATGGCGACCGTCGAACTGGCGGTCGCCGCGATGCTGATGACCGTGCTGCTGGGCGTGGGTCTCGGTGTCGTGTCGGCGCTGCTGCGCGACACCTGGGTCGACGCGACCATCAGGGCGCTCAGCCTGCTTGGCAGCTCGATGCCGATCATCTGGACCGGTCCCCTGCTGATCCTGATCTTTTCCTTCACCCTGCGGTTGTTTCCGGCGAACGGCAGCGGAACGCTGTCGGAGCTCGTATTGCCCGCCCTGTCGATCGCGCTGGTCACATCAGGCGTGATCATCCGGCTGGTGCGCAGTTCCATGCTCGAGGTGCTTGGCCTCGAGTTCGTCACGGCGCTGCGGGCCAAGGGGGTGCCGGAGGCGTGGATCTGGCTGCGGCACATCCTTCGCAACGCCCTCGTGCCTGCGGTGACCCTGCTCGGCGTACAGCTTGGCGGACTGCTGTCGGGAGCCGTTATCGCGGAGACCGTCTTCGGTCGCCAGGGTCTCGGCAGCCTGCTGGTCAACGGCATCGATGAGAAGGATTACCCGATGGTGCAGGCGATCGTGCTGATCGTGGCCACCGCCTACGTGGCGATAAACATCGTCGTCGACGTGTCCTATGCCTACCTGGATCCGCGGGTGCGGACCCAGCTGGCGAGATAAGGCAGGCGCGGCGTGACGGCAGACTCGATTGGCACGCGGTGGCTCAACCGGTCGGCCCTGCGGACCTGGCGGGTGCCGCATGGCCGGGTCATGGTTGTCCTCGCCGGGCTGTTCTTGCTGCTCGTCATCGGCTGGGCGGCGTTTCCCGGTCTGTTCACCGGAGGCAACCCGACTGCGGTCAACCCGCTAGCCACCCTGCGGGCTCCGCTGCAGGGCTATCTGCTCGGCACCGACCAGTACGGCCGCAGCGTGTACACCGAGCTGGTGTACGGCGCCCGGCCGGCGCTGGAAGTCGGCCTGCTCAGCACGCTGATCGGCGGCGTCATCGGCTCGGCCATCGGCGTTGTCGGCGGATACCTTGGCGGCTGGGTGGACATGCTCGTCATGCGCCTCATCGACATCCTGCTTGCGCTGCCCGGGCTGTTCCTCGCGCTCATTTTCATAGCCGCGCTGCCGCCGACGCTGGAGAACGAGATCCTGGCCATCGGCATCTCGGCAGTGCCGGGCTTCGCGCGGGTGATGCGCGGTCAGGCACTTCAGGTGCGCAGCCGCCTCTTCGTGGCTGCGGCGACCGTGGTGGGGGTGCGTCGCCGCGTCATTCTGTGGCGGCACGTGGTCCCGAACTGCGCAGCCCCGGCGATCGTGCTCGGCACGCTGAACATCGGCACGGCCATCGTCATCGCAGCGTCGCTCAACTTCCTCGGCCTCGGACCCAGCGCCGGCGTGCTGAGCTGGGGAGGCCTCATCTCCAGCGGGCAGGGTTACATCGACCATGACTGGTGGATCTCGACATTTCCCGGCTTGCTCGTGACGCTTCTTGTCATCGCGGTCAGCGTGCTCGGCGACCGGCTGCGCGACGCGATGGAGCCGTCCAGTGCCTGACGAGCAACTGCTATCGGTCCGCGACCTCCGCATCAGTTACCGCACCGGAACTGGGGAGGCTGACCTCGTCCGGGCGGCGAGCTTCGACGTCGCGCCGGGCGAGATCGTCTGCCTGGTAGGTGAGTCTGGCAGCGGCAAGACGCTTACCGGACGAGCGATCCTTGGCCTGCTGCACCACAACGACCGGATGCGTGTCAGCGGATCGGTGGTCTTCGGCGGCCGCGAACTGACCGGGCTGCCGGACCGCTCGCTTCGGACTGTACGCGGCAGCCAGATCGCCATGATCTTCCAGGACCCTGTCGCGGCGCTCGATCCGGTAGTCCGGGTCGGCGAGCAGGTAGCCGAAGCGATGGCCCGTCGCGGACGGCGGCGGGGGCGCAGCCGGGTGTCCGGTGAGATCGCCGACCTGCTACGGCGGGTGGGCATCACGGACCCGGAATTGCGCATGCGGCAGTTTCCGCACGAGATCTCCGGCGGCATGTGCCAGCGCATCGGCATCGCGATAGCGCTGGCCGGCGACCCTGGTTTGCTCGTAGCTGACGAACCGACGACGGCGCTGGACGTGACGATCCAGGCTCAGGTGCTCGATTTGATAGCCGAGTTGCGCCGGGAGCGTGGGCTGTCGGTGCTGCTCATTACCCACGACATGGGCGTGGCTGCCAGGATGGCCGACCGGATCTTGGTCATGTACGCCGGGTCGATCGTGGAAGAAGCCCCTGCTGCCGACTTCTTCGTGCATGCCGCGCACCCTTACGGCCTGGGCCTGATCCGCGCGGTCCCCCGCATCGACATCGACCGCCCTGGCCGGTTGTCGGCAATCCCCGGCGCGGTACCCGAAGCGCGCAACCGTCCGCCGGGCTGCGCGTTCCATCCCCGGTGCCCGGTGCGCCTGGACCTCTGCGCTGAGGAGGAGCCAGCGCCGCTTCGGCTGGGCGGCCAGCTCGTCGCCTGCCACCGGGCCGCCGACATGCTAACCGGTCGGCTCAGCCTGTGGGACAGCGAGGCTCCGGTTGGCTAGCGATCTGCTGGCCGCCACCGGCCTCGTGCGGCACTACCGGCTCCGGCGGCGCTGGTGGCGGGCCGAGCCGCCCAGGATCGTGCGGGCCGTCGATGGTGTGAACGTGCGAGTGCCGGCCGGCACGACGGTCGGACTGGTAGGTGAATCTGGCTGCGGCAAGACGACGCTCGGCAGGCTGCTGCTTCGGCTGGAGCAGCCAACCGCGGGTGAGATCACGTTCGCGGGCCAGGATTGGCTAGCCAAGCGGGGCGAGCAACTCCGCGAGGCGCGCAAGGACATGCAGGCAATCTTCCAGGACCCGCTGGGGTCGCTCGACCCGCGCGCCACGGTAGCCCAGGTCATAGGGGAAGCACTGGCCGCGCACGGCATGGAGCCTGCCAAGAGCGGCCGAGCGGACAAGATCGCCGAACTGCTGCGCTCGGTCGGCCTGGGGCCGGACGTGGCTCGGCGTTACCCGAACGAGCTGTCTGGCGGGCAGCGGCAGCGCGTCACAATCGCCCGGTCCATAGCGGTACAGCCGAAGTTCATCGTCTGTGACGAGGCGGTGTCCGCGCTCGACGTGTCCGTCCAGGCCCAGATCATCAACCTGCTATCCGACCTGCAGGATGCGCTCGGTATCAGCTATCTTTTCATCTCCCACAACCTGGCGACGGTGCGGCACCTGGCGGACACCGTCGCCGTCATGTACCTCGGGAAGGTCGTCGAGCGGGCGCCCGCCGGCGAGCTGTTCGCAGCGCCAGCCCATCCGTACACCGTCGCGCTGCTTGCTGCTGTCCCGGTGCCCGATCCCGCCGCGCCGCGCATCGAGCAGAACCTGTCAGGGGACCTGCACTCGGCGACCGATCTTCCGTCCGGCTGCCGGTTCCGCCTCCGCTGCCCGCGCGCAGCGGAGATCTGCGCCCAGGTGGAGCCGCCGCTCGAGGCGCTGTCCGACGGCCACGTGGCCGCCTGCCACTTCCCGCACCGCTGACTACCAGCGCATCCGGCGGTAGGCGGGCGCGTCAGGTCACTGGTATACCGGGATTCATGAGCGGCGACGGACTGGCGATCGGGATGCGGTCGGCCGCAACCCTGCTGCTGCAGGAACTGGACGAGAAGGAGCGCGCGGTCGCCGTCCTCCGGTTCGAGGACGAGGCTGCCCGGCGATGGCTGGAGTACCGGCCGCTGCCGCGCCCGGGCGCGTGCCTGGCCACCCTCGCGCCGGGCGCCCGCAAGGCGGCCCACCGGCTGCTGAGCACCGCGCTGAGCGAGCACGCCTACGCCCAGGCGATGGTGATAGTCGCACTCGAGGAAGTGCTCGACCGGGAGGAGGACGGCCGGCTCGGTCGGCACAGCGGCGACTACTGGGTCAGCATCTTCGGCGATCCGCAGGACGACGGGCCGTGGTCGTGGCGGTTCGAAGGCCACCACCTGTCTGTCAGCGTGACGGTGACCGACGACCAGGTCTCGCCATCGCCGGTGTTCCTGGGCGCCAATCCCGCTCGCGTCAGCTACGCTGGGCGGCCGATATCCAGGCCGCTCGCCCCTGAGGAGGACCTGGCGCGCGAACTGCTCGATGCGCTGGGGCCGGCCGGGCGATCGGCCGCCGTGGTCGGCGCCGACGCGCCGGCTGACATCAGGACCGGCACCGCGGGCCGCGTACGGCAGGCGATAGCGCCGCTCGGCGTGCCCTCGGGCAGCCTCCGGCCAGGGCCGCGGGCGATGCTGCACGAGCTCGCTGGCCTGTACCTAGCTCGGCTGCGCCCCGAGCTCGCCGCCCGCGAAGCTGATCGGGTGGCAGCCAGCGAACTGCACTTCGCCTGGGAAGGCTCGCTCGACCCGGGAACCCCGCACTACTACCGGGTGCAGGGCGACGACCTGCTGGTCGAGTACGACAACACCAGTGCGGACGGCAACCATGCGCATACCGTACTGCGGCGACCGCGCGGCGACTTTGGCGGCGACATCCTCACCACGCATTACCGTGCGGCACACACGAGCGAGGGTCAGGGGACAGACGTCAGCGACGAAGATCCCGCCGGACGTGCCCGCGCCGCTCGCTAGACCGGGACGGCAGCACCGTTCACCAGCGCCGAGGATGGGCTGGCCAGATAGAGATACGCCGGTGCGATGTCGGCAACCTTCGGCCAGGCTGCATGGTCCGCCGACGGCAGGGCGGCACGGTTGGCGGGCGTATCGATGATGCTGGGTACCACGCAGTTCACCGTGATGCCGCTGCCGCGTACCTCGTCGGCCGCCATCGACACCAGGTGCAGCACGCCAAGCTTGCTCAGCGAGTAGGCGAAGCCGGATCCGGTACTCACCACGCCAGCCCGGCTCGCCGTGTGCACGATCCTGCCCTGACCGGCCCGTTGCATCCGCCGTAGCGCGTGCTTGGTGATGACCGCTGCTGTCACCAAGTTGAGCTCGAACTGGCGGGTCAGCTCGGTTAGGTCAAGGTCGGCGAGGGGGCGCTGGGGCGCGAAACCGCCGACGGTATTGATCACGGCCCAGGGTGCCGGACCGCGCTCCAGCAAGGCTCCGACGCCGTCATCGTCGAGCACGTCGACGGCGGCGTAGCTGACGCCGTCGATCCGGTTGGCGGCCGCGGGCTCCGCCCTGTCGGCGCCGGTTACCGAGGCGCCGGCGCTCGCGAAGGCGCTGGCGACCCCGGAACCCAGCGCCCCGGCGGCACCGAAGACCAGCACGGTCCGGCCCGCGAGACCATCGTCGGCCATGTCATACCTGCCTTCCTGTCGCCCGGCGCGATGGCCGGGCGATCACCGCGCAACCGTTCAGGCCAGCCCGCGCAGCGCGCGGGCGGGTGGTCTGTCGCCGCGTATCGCGCTCACCATGTCGATGACCTGCCGAGACTCCGCTACCTCGTGAACGCGGAAGATCCGCGCGCCCAGCCACGCGCTTACCGCCGTGGCCGCGAGCGTTCCGGCCAGCCGCTGCTCGGCCGGCAGGCCAAGCGCTTCGCCGACGAAGTCCTTGTTCGACAGGGATACCAGGACCGGCCACCCGGTCGCGGTCATTTCGGTCAGCCTGCGCGTGATCTCAAGCGATTGCCAGGTGTTCTTGCCGAAGTCGTGCGCCGGGTCGATGATGATCCGCTCCGGGTCGACTCCGGCCGCGACCGCCCGCTCCGCAAGCTGCAGCGTCACCGCCAGTACGTCCGTCACCACGTCGGCATAGGCGACGCGCACCGGGCGCGTGCGGGGGCGCTGGCCGCCCGCGTGCGCGCAGACCAGTCCGGCGCCGAACTCCGCCGCTACACCGGCCAGCCGCTGGTCGGCGCCGCCCCAGCTGTCGTTGATCAGGTCAGCGCCTGCCGCGCAGGCCGGTGCGGCAGCTTCGTGCCGCCAGGTGTCGATGCTGATGATCACGTCTGGGTGGGCGTCCCGGATAGCGGCGATGAACCCGGCGGTGCGCCTGATCTCTTCGGCCGCGTCTACGTCGGTGCTCGGTCCGGCAGGCACGCCGCCCACGTCGATGATGTCGGCGCCCTCGGCCACGAGGCGGTGCACACGCTCCATCGCCGCCGGCTCGTCCCAGGTGACACCTGGCCGGTAGAAAGAGTCTGGGGTCCGGTTGACGATCCCCATGATCAGCGGCTGCGAAGGCGGAAACGCGCGCCGTCCCAGCCGGAGCACGCCCGGTTGGACCTCCATGACTCGGTCAGACCCTCAGCGTGGCGGCCAGGCGCCGGTCGGCAAGGCTGTGCGCCGCCTCGATCACGTACTCACCTGGCACCGTCCGCCAGCCACCGTCCCAGATCTGAAACGCGCGCTCCGGGAGATCCACGGTGACCGTGATGCGCTGACCGGGATCCGCGGCAAGGCTGGCGAATCCGGCCAGCCAGCGGACCGGCCGGTCGACGTCCGTGCTGGAAGGGCTGACGTAGACCTGCACGACCTCACGTCCGGGCCGGTTGCCGTCGTTGCGCACTGTGATCATCACCCGTCGGCCCGACACGCTGATGTCCTCATACGCCCAGGTCGTGTAGCCGAGTCCATGGCCGAACGGGTACCGCGGTGTCGCTGCGGTCCGGTCCCACGCCCGGTAGCCGATAAACAAGTCCTCGTCGTAGCGGAGCACGCCGTCCGCGGGCGTCGTGGCGAGCACCGGGCAGTCAGCCTGGACGGCCGGCCAGGTGGTCGGCAGCCGGCCACCCGGCTCTGCGGCACCAAGCAGCACGTCCGCCAGCGCGTGGCCGGCCTCCTGCCCGGGAAACCAGGTCAGCAGGACCGCGGCGACGTCGTCTGCCCAGGGCAGCTCGACCGGCGAGCCGGCGTTGACGACCACAATCGTGCGCGAGTTCACCGCGACGACGCGGCGCACAAGCTCGTCTTGCCGTCCGGGCAGTGCCAGCGAGGTCCGGTCGAAACCCTCGGACTCCACGTCGTCGGTAGTGCCGACGACCACGACCGCGACGTCGCTCGCCGCGGCGAGCGACTCCGCACCCGCCAGCATGTCGTCCTCGGTGTCCTGCGGCGGGCCATAGCCGAGGGCAAACGAGACGATCCCCGGCCCGTCCGAACCGCCGGTCAGCTGGGTTAGCGAGACCTCGACGCTGTCCCCCTGCTTGAGCCGCAGCGGCAACTGCAACTCCGGCGGGTGCAGGAACAGCATGGCCAGGTCGTCTGACTCCGGGCGGATCACGTCGTCGAACAGGACATCGTCGCCGGCGGTCAGCGTGAAGCGGCCGGCGCCGCGTATCCCCAGGCGGTGCGCGCCGTCCTGGCCGGCTGTCAGCAGGCCGCGGACGCGCACTCGCGCTATCGCTTGCGGTTCGACCCCCGAGGGCAGGTCCATCCACCGGGCCGCGCCGCTAGCCAGCGCGGTCTCGTGCAGAACCAGGCCGGCGGCATCGGTGAACGTCGCGGCGAGCCCGGACCAAGGCGGGCCGGACGCCGGCTCGAGCCGCGTCCTCGGGTCGGCGCCGACCGCGTAAGACACCGTGACCGAGCCGGGCAGCGCGCTCGCCAGCCCGTCTAGCGGCGAGATCACATGCGCCGGATAGACCGTGGCGCTGCCGCCCCCGAGTACGCGCGCGTCCCGCGCGAGCGCTCCGATGACCGCGACACTGGACAGCGACGAGGGGTCGAGCGGCAGCAGTGCCGCCGCATTCGCCGCGAGGACGAACGAGCGGGCCGCGATCTGCCTGGCCAGGCGCTCGCCGTCGGCGAGCGCCGGCCGGTCTTGTGCCGGAACCGACTCAGGTGCGCCAGCGAGCGCGCCCGTCCGCGCGGCCAGCCGCAGCACCCGGCGCACGTGGTCATCGATGACCTCGACGGGCACCCTGCCGTCGCGGACGGCCGCCAGCAGCCGGTCACCCCAGGGGCTGCCCATCGACGGCATCACGATGTCGAGCCCGCCGTTGGCTGTGGCTACGGTGTCCCGCGCCGCTGTCCAGTCGGAAACCACCGCCCCGTCGAAGCCCCACTCACCCTTCAGCATGCGGATTTGCAACTGCGCGTGCTCGGTCATGGTCACGCCGTTCACCGCGTTGTAGGCGGACATCACGGCCCAGGCGCCAGCGTGCGCGACGATCGTCTCGAACGGCGCGAGGTACAACTCCCGGAGTGCGCGCTCGCTGACCACCACGTTGGCCGTGAACCGGTCCGTCTCGGAGTCGTTGGCGACGAAGTGCTTCACCGTCGCGCTCACGCCCTGGTCCTGGACGCCAGCCACGTAGCCGGCGCCGATCTCCGCGGTGAGCAGCGGATCCTCGGAGTACGCCTCGAAGTGGCGGCCGCCCAGCGGGCTCCGGTGCAAGTTGACGGTAGGCGCGAGGAGCACGTGCACGCCCTTGCGCCTGGCCTCCTGACCGAGCAGCCGCCCGGCCTGCCTCGCCAGCTCGCGGTCCCAGGTCGCGGCGAGCGCTGTCGGGCTCGGCAGCGCCACAGATGGGTCATCCGCGCTCCACCGGGTGCCCCGTACACCGACCGGCCCGTCCGACATCACGATGCTGGCCAGCCCGATCTCCGGTACGCCGGGCAGCGACCACGCGTCCTGCCCGGCCAGTATCGAGACCTTCGTGTCGAGGTCGAGACGGTCAAGGGCGGCCTGAATCGCTGCCTCCTGCTCGGCACTGCGGACGGACATTCGGGCCTCCTGCGCTTGACGGTCCCCGGTCATGCACCCGAGTTCGTGGCCGCTGGCACGAAGCGGAACGGCGGCCGCCCAGTGACACCCGGTACAGCGCAGAAGATGTCCCCGGACTGCGGCTGCGCGGCGATGTCGGCGGCTGTCATGTTCTCGCGTGCCGTCGTAATGTACAGCGTGCCCAGACCGGGCCCGCCGAAGGCGACCGAGCTGACCTGACGCACCGGCAATCGCACCACCGTGTCCAGCCGGCCGGCCGGGGTGTACCTGCGCAGTTCGCCGCCCCCCCAGACGGCGACCCAGATGCAGCCGTCAGCGTCGATCGTCAGCCCGTCCGCGCTGCCCTCGCTGGCCGGGATGTCGATGAGCCGCCGCCTGTCCAGCAGCGTCCCGCGGTCCGGATCGGTGTCGAACACGTCGACGCCGCCCGCCGGGCTGTCGACGTAGTAGAAACGCCGCCGGTCGTCGGTCCAGTCCAGGCCGTTCGACACGCCGACGCCGACGACCAGCTCGCTGACCGACAGATCGGGCGCAAGCCGGTACAGACGGCCGGGTTCGCTGCCGCCGTAAGCACCCGGGGGTTCACCGGAACCCTGCGGGTGCCACCGCATGGTGCCTGCGCAAAAGCCGCCCCAGGGGTCAGGCTTGCCGTCGTTGAACCGAACCACCCCCGCATCCGTCGTGAGGCCGGGCAGCCGGGTCAGCCGCCCGCCGCGGATATCGGCCACGGCGAACCCGTCGACCAGCGCGAGCACCAGCCCGCCGTCGCCGGTCAGGCCGATGGCGCCGACGGGCAGCCCGGCCGCGAACACGTCGCGGTCCCCGGTAGCGGGGTCGAATGTGTGCACGTGTCCGGCCAGGATGTCCACCCACAGAAGCAGCTGCCTGCCGGTGTCCCAGACCGGTGACTCGGCAAGCTCGCACTGGGCAGGCACGGCAAGCTCGGCGTCGAGCACTCGCGGCCCGCCGCCGCTCGCCCGGCTCATGCGGCGCTCACATCTAGCAGCACCTTGCCCCTCGGCGCTGAGCCGTCCCGCAGCGCCTGGTAGGCATCCGCGAAGCTGCGCAGCGGGAACCGGTGGGTGACCAGGGAGCCAAGCCTGACGCGCCCGTCGCCTAGCAGCGCGGCAACCTCGGCCCAGGCCGACGAGGTGTACGAGAAGCTGGCGCTCACCTGCAGGTCGTTATAGACGACGGTATCGATGGGCAGGGCCGCGGTGACGCCGCTGCCGGCCAGGCCGAGCAGTACGACCCGGCCGCCGCGGCGGGCGAGTGCTATCGCGGACTGCACAGCAGCGGGCGTTCCGGCCGCTTCCACGACAAGGTCGTAACTGCCGGGGCCATTGCCCGGCAAGGCACCAGCCAGCTCGAATCGGGTGGCGCCGAGCTCTGTTGCCAGGCTTGCCTGGCCGTCGCGCAGTCCGTGCACGATCACCTCCGCTGGTGAGAACAGGCGGGCCAAGTGCGCCGTGATCAGGCCCATGGTGCCGTCGCCGACCACGGCAAGACGCTCGCCGGGCGCGAGATGTCCGCGGCCGAGGCCGCGCCAGGCCACCGCGGCCGGCTCTGCGAGCGCGGCGTCGAGCAGGCTAACCGAGTCGGGTAGCACGTGCACTAACCCGGCGGGCACGATCAGCTGGCCGGCTGCCGCGCCGGGACGAGTGAAGCCGATCTCGTCGTAATTCTGGCAGAGGTTCGTCTCGCCCCGGATGCAGCGGGCGCAGTGCCGGCACGGGATCAGGCCCTCGGCGATGACCTGCTGACCTGGCTTCAAGCCGGCGACATTTGGTCCGGTTGCCTCGATGCGGCCAGACCACTCGTGCCCCGGAACGACTGGGTACCGGACGTAGGCGGGGTCGGCTTGGCCGGTCAGGATCTCCAGGTCGGTTCCGCAAATCCCGACGTGTGCTGGCCGGATGGCGACCTCGCCGGGTCCAGGCGCCGTCTCCGCGACGTCTTCGAGGCTCACCCTGCCGGGTCCCGCGATGACGATGGCGCTGCGGTAGCCCATGACGGAGATTCTTCCCTGCCCGGCGTGACAGGGCCGAGCGATTCGGCTAGACCGGTGGTGCCAGAGGAGGTGCGGCGGATGACGTGGTCCGACGAGGTGTTTGGTGCGCTTGGCGTATCCGTCGGGGAGGCCGGCCAGCCGGCAGTGCCGGTCTCGGGCCGGGCATTCCCGGACGGTGCGGCGTTCCGGATCGAGATTCCGAGCGTCGAAGGGCCGCGGGTGCTGGCGGCCGTGCTCGCTGCGGCGCAGGCCGAGGGCATTACGGTGAACCGGGTCTCGCAGGGCAGCGGCGCGATGCTGCTGCGCACTGCTGAGATGATCGACATGGCGCAGTCCGGCGCCGAGTCCGGGGTCGAGGTATGCCTGTTCGTCGGCCCGCGAGAGCGGTTCGGAGTCGGCGCGCACCCGCGCTCGGACGACGGACGGGCGCATGCCGACCAAGTCCGCGGCGTGCGTCAGCTCCGGTACGCGGTCGAGGACGTGCTGCGGGCCGTCGAGGCTGGGATCCGCAGTTTCCTGGTCGCCGACATCGGACTTCTGCGCACGCTGCGGCACGCCCAGACCGTCGGCTTGCTGCCTGCTGACCTGGTGTGGAAGGTCTCGGTCAGCATGGCTCCGTCCAACCCGGTCGCGCTGGCCGTGCTGGCGGAGCTCGGCGCGACGACTGTCAACGTCCCGTCTGACGTGACACTGGCCGAACTGGCCGAGATGCGCGGCGCCGTGACGGTGCCGATAGACCTGTACGTCGAGTCACCCGACCCGCTCGGCGGCGTAGTGCGCGGCCAGGAGCTGGGCGACCTGGTCCGTGTGGGCGCGCCGCTCTACGCAAAGTTCGGCCTGCGCAACGCACGTGGCTTGTATCCGAGCGGCCTGCACATCGTCGGCGATGCGGCTGCGATCGCAGCCGAAAAGGTGCACAGGGCCGCCGTGGCACTGGAGTGGCTGGACCGGATGGCGACCGGCCTGCGCCAGTCGGGTCCAGGCGCGCCCGGCCTCGGCCTGCCAGTACACAACGCGGTGCCCGGCTAGGCCACGACCGGTTATCTGCTGTCAGCAGATTGCCCTGGCGGTGCCCTGGAGCGACGGCGCATTGTGGCCCGAGAGAGCCGGGACACGGAAGGCTGGGACACCATGCGGGCTGCCGTCGGAGAGCAGGCGAGCATCGCCGGCACGATTGATGACCAGGTGGTCACGCGCCTGCTCTATCAGCGGATCATCGTGCTCGGCACGGAGGTGGACGACCGCGTTGCGAACCGGCTGTGCGGTCAGTTGCTGCTGCTCGCCGCCGAGGACCCGCGCAACGACATCAGCCTCTACATCAACTCGCCAGGCGGCTCCGTCAGTGCCGGGCTGGCGATCTACGACACGATGAGGCTGATCCCGAACGACATCAGTACGCTCGCGATGGGCCTCGCGGGCAGCATGGCGCAGTTCCTGCTCTGCGCCGGAGCGAAGGGCAAGCGGTTCAGCCTTCCGCATGCGCAGGTGCTGATGCATCAGGGCTCAGCTGGTTTCGGCGGTACCGCGGCGGACGTGGAGATCTACGCGGCGCAACTCGAGCGGACTGGAAACCTCATGACCACGCTGATCGCCGAGCACACCGGCCAGCCGGTCGAGCGGGTGCGTGCCGACAGCCTGCGGGACCGCTGGTTCAGCGCGGAAGAGGCCCGTGCCTACGGGATGATCGACCACATCGTGGAGAGCGTCACGGACGTGCGTCCCGCCGTCTTCGGCCGGTCGGCAGGGCTGTGACGATGGGCCAGTACACGATTCCGACTGTCGTGGAGCGGACCCCGCTGGGTGAGCGTGCCTACGACATCTACTCACGGCTGCTTTCCGAGCGCATTGTCTTCCTCGGTACAGAGATCGACGACGGCGTCGCCAACGTGGTGATGGCGCAGTTGCTGCACCTGGAGGCGGCCAGCCCGGATCTGGAGATCTCGCTGTACATCAACTCGCCGGGCGGCTCCTACAGCGCGCTGACTGCCATCTACGACACCATGCAGTTCATCCGGCCAGCCGTCGCCACGATCTGCATGGGCCAAGCGTCATCCGCCGCGGCAGTGCTGCTGGCGGCCGGTGCGCCGGGCAGGCGGGCGGTCCTGCGGCACGCGAAGGTCACCTTGCACCAGCCGTCGGGCCAGGCCCAGGGAACCCTGCCGGACCTCGCCATTCAGGCCAAGGAACTGGCGCAGGTCCGGGCGGAGGTCGATGAGATCCTCAGCTTGCACACCGGGCACCCGGTCGCCAAGATCAGGGCCGACTCGGACCGCAACATGACTTATACCGCGCGGCAGGCCGTCGATTACGGGCTGGCCGACGAAGTGATCTCTACCCGAAAGGGCGCGCTGGCCGCGGCCAGCGCCCGGTGATCAGGCAGCGCGTGATCAGGCAGCGGGTGATCAGGCAGCGGGTGATCAGGCAGCGCGTGATCAAGCAGCGCGCAGGCACGCCTGCGGCGCGTCGCCTCGGCCGGGCGGTGGCAGGACGTTCCGCGGCGGCGTGAGCTGACCGGGCGCGGGCGCCAGGCGGGTCACGGTTCCCTCTCCAGCGCTGAGGCCGGCCAGGTCGTACCGCGCCTCAGCCAGCAGGTCGGCGAGGTCGATGCCGAGCGCTTCGCAGATCGCGGCGAGCACCTCAGAGGAGGCTTCCTTCCGCCCGCGCTCGAGCTCTGACAGGTAGGGCATCGAGACCCTGGCGGCCCGTGCGACGCCGGCCAGGGTACGGCCCTGCTCGAGCCGGGTCCGGCGCAGCACGGTGCCGAGGGCGGTTCGCAACAGCGGCCGTGGCCGCTCCGGCTCTCGGCGGCCGCCGCCCAGCGGGACGAGCACCAGCGTCACCTCCCGGTCGCATCTCGCACGGTCGCATTTCGCACGGGCGCATTTCGCACGGGCGCAGTTCGCACGGGCGCTCGAACTAGCGGCGCTCGAAGCACGGGCGCGCATCGACTACGTCACGTTATCGGCGGCCCTGCTCGGGCTACACGTGGTTTCGCATTAGGCGTAAAGCGATCAGCGGCTGAACTCAAGCGGCCTCGAAGACCGCGGCGACGCCCTGCCCGCCGCCGACGCACATCGTCTCCAGCAGGAACCTGCCGTCGCGTCGCCGCAGCTCGCGCAGTCCGGTGGCGAGCATCCTGGCCCCGGTGGCGCCGATCGGGTGGCCGAGCGAGATGCCGGACCCGTTGACGTTGAGCTTGTCCGGGTCGTGCCAGCGCCAGGCAGCGAGCACCGCAAGGACCTGGGCGGCGAACGCCTCGTTGAGTTCGACAAGATCGATGGTGCCGAAGTCCAGCCCGGTCCGCGCGAAGAGCTTGGCGACCGCGGGCACCGGCCCGATGCCCATAGTGGCAGGCTCGCATCCGGCAGCGGCCCAGCCGGCCAGGTACCCAAGCGGCTGCAAGCCCAGCCCGGCCAGCCGGTCTTCGGCGACGACCAGGCACGCCGCGGCGGCGTCGTTCTGCTGGCTGGCGTTGCCGGCCGTCACGGTGCCGCCCGGCATGATCGTCCGCAGCTTCGCCAGGGCTTGCGGCGTCGAGTCGGGCCGCACCCCCTCGTCCTTGCCGACGGTAACCGGTTCGCCGCGGCGCTGCGGCACGCGGACGGGGATCACCTCGTCGTCGAACCGGCCGCCCGCCCAGGCCGCGGCGGCCCGCTGGTGGCTGCTTGCGGCGTAGGCGTCAGCTTCCTCCCTGGTGATGCCGTATTCGGCAGCCAGGTTTTCGGCGGTCTCGATCATCCCGGAGATCTTGCCGAAGCGCCACTCCGGCTGCGACCGCTCGCGGCCGCGGTCGATCCTGTCGTACAGCACCTGGCTCCCCGCCCTGGCGCCCCAGCGCATGGCGGTCGTGTAGTGCTCGGCGTTGCTCATGCTCTCCACGCCGCCGGCGATGACGACGTCGGCGGCGCCGGTCTGCACCATCATCGCCGCCGTGATCACCGCCTGCAGCCCGCCGCCGCACCGCCGGTCGAGCTGCAGCCCTGGGACGCTCACCGGCAGCCCTGCCTGCAAGGCGGCCCACCGGCCGACGCACGGCGTCTCGGCGTTGGCGTACGACTGCGCCAGGCAGACGTCGTCGACGAGTCCGGGGTCGATCCCGGTACGGGAGACAACCGCGGTGAGAACGGTGGCGGCGAGGTCCTCGACGGGCACGTCGCGAAGCGCGCCGCCGAACGTTCCGACGGGGGTCCGCACTGGCTCCACGATCGCGGCTCTGCGCATGTGCTCGCTCCTTTCTGGCCTAGAACAGCACCGGCAGATGCTTGATGCCGTTGACGAAGTTCGACCGCAGCCTGCTGACGTCGCCGTCGGGGCGGATGCCGGGCGCGCGCTGCGCGAGCACACGCAGCAACTCGCGAAGCTCGAGCGCGGCGAGGTGCCGGCCGAGGCAGAAATGCGGCCCGCCACCGCCGAAGCCGGC
Organism: Streptosporangiaceae bacterium; assembly: GCA_030040415.1. Taxonomy (GTDB): domain Bacteria; phylum Actinomycetota; class Actinomycetes; order Streptosporangiales; family Streptosporangiaceae; genus JAJYUU01. Next base: position 22,094 of record JASHTT010000692.1, read on the forward strand.
GTGCGGGTTGGGATCGCGGCCGATGTCGAACTCATCAGGTAGCGGGAAGACGCGCTCGTCCCGGTTGGCCGCCGCGTAAAAGACCACGACCTTGTCTCCCGCGGCGATCCGCTCGCCGCCAAGCTCGGTGTCGCACAGCGCGGTGCGCCTGAACAGGTTGACCGGGCTCACCCAGCGGACGATCTCCTCGGCCGCCGGCGCGACGAGCGACGGATCGCCCAGCAGCCGCTGCCACTGGTCGGGGTGCTCGAAGAACGCCTGCAGGCCGCCGGAGGCCGCATTCCTGGTGGTCTCGTTGCCGGCCACGGTGAGCAGCAGGAAAAACATGTCGAACTCGTCGGCGCTGAGCGCCTCGCCGTTCTCGTCTGGCTGCAGCAGGCGGGTCACGATGTCGTCGGCCGGCTCCGCGCGCCTGCGCGCGGCGAGCTGCGCGCCGTAGGCATACATTTCCGCCGCGGCGTCCTGCTGCGCGTCCGGTTCGGCATGGAATTCCGGGTCCGCAGACCCGATCAGCATGTTGGACAGCTCGAAGAGCCTGCCCCGGTCCTCGGGCGGCGCGCCGACCAGCTCGCATATCACCTGCAGCGGCAGCGGCGCGGCCACGTCCGTCACGAAGTCGGCGCCACCCTGCCGGGCCGCTGCGTCGACCAGGTCACCGCAGATCTGGGCGACGTGCTGCGCAAGGCGTCCGATCATGCGTGGCGTGAAGCCGCGGTTCACGAACGCGCGCTGCCGGGTGTGCTGCGGCGGGTCCATGTTGAGCATCATCAGCCGCTGCAGCTCGATGCTGCCCGCTGGCACCTCGCCGAATAGGGCAAGACGCCGGGCCGAGGAGAAGATCTCCGGATGCCGGGACACGTGCGCGACATCGGTGTGCCTGGTCACGGCCCAGAATCCCGGCCAGCCCGGCTCGCCGCCGGCCGCGTGCCAGAACACCGGCGCGTGCTCGCGAAGCCAGCGGAACTGCTCGTACGGGGGTCCGCAGCGCTGGTACACATCCGGATCGACGAGATTGATCTCCGGCGTCACGCCCGCCACCCTTCGCCAGCCCGACATCAGCCACCATACTGTCCCGTGCGCTGGCGAACCCCAGCCGCCGCATGCCCCGGCGTGGTTGGCTTGCGGGCACGGGGTTTGGTGACGATGGGGGAACGCATGACAGCCACCGCAGAACTTGCCGACCTGGACCGCCGCATCAGCGATCTGCGGCGATTCGAACAGGACTACCGAGCCCGGCTGCGGCTGTTTCACCAGCAACAGCTCAACGACCTCGACCCGGAGTCCGGCACCGTCACGGTCCCCCGGCTGCCCGCCGACCAGCGCAAGCAGCTGATCGAGTGGCTGGCCGGGGAGTTCACAGCGCAACGGGCGGCGCAGTGGCCGGCCGGCACGACCGCGCACCTGCTGGCGCTGTGGGGCACCGCGTCGCTGCGCGGCGCCGCGCTCGACCGCGCGTTCGCCGACTATCTGGACGCCGAGCGGCTACGCCGTGACGTGCAGGCCGGTCACGTGCCGTGGCAGGACGTGCTGCCAGGGCTGGACTGCGCTGACCCGGAGCAGGAGGCCAGGAAGGCGACCGGTTACCTCGCCGCGAGGGCGCTGGCCGTGCTTGTGCACGGCGACCCGAGCGCGGCTAGCCTGCAGGAGTGGACGAGCGATCTGCCGACGTGCGGCTCGACGCCGGGATCGCCGCCGACCTGATCTCGGCCCAGTTTCCCGACCTGGCCGGCCAGCCGGTCCGCCAGTTCGGCGCGGGCTGGGATCACTATCTGGTGACCGCGGGCGACGAATGGATCTTCCGGTTCCCCAGGCGCGCGGAGCGCGTACCTTGGCTGCTCCGCGAGATCCAGATCATGGACGTGCTCGCGGCAGAGGTGGCGCCGCGCTACGAGCTCGCGGGACGGCCGTCTAGCACGTTCCCGTATCCGTTCGTCGGTTACCGCCGGGTGCCCGGCGTGGGTGCCGATCGGTCGCCGGTGACCAACCTCGCGGGCCTCGCCGCGGACGTCGGGGCCGTGCTCAGCCGGCTGCACAACACGGACACCGCCAGGGTGCCACCGACCCCATCAGGCTGGGAACGGGAGCCCTGGGCGCAGCTGCGCGAGGAGCTGGCCGCTCAGGCCGGGCTCGTCAGGCCACTGCTGCCGGAAGGCCTCTGCTCGGCAGCCGAGCCCTACCTCACCGGCAACGTCGCCGAGCCCGAGCAGGACGGCCCGCAGCGCTTCATCCACAACGACATCTGCCCGGACCACCTGATCGTCGACCCGTCCACCGGCAGGCTTGCCGGGCTGATCGACTTCACTGACGCCATGGTCGGCGAGGTGGTGCTCGACTTCGTGGGCCTGATCGGGGTCGCCGGGTACGAGTTCATCGGCCAGGTGGCCGCGCACTACGACCTGCCGCTCGGTGCTGGCTTCGGCAGGAAGCTGGCCTGGCTAGCGCGCACGCTGACGCTGACCTGGCTGGCCGACGCGGCACAGCTCACTCCGGCAGATGTCAGCAAGCACCTGACGTGGACGGCGCGGGCCTTCGGACAGTCATGGGAGCCTCAACCTCGCAGTCAGCAGCCGAAGAGTTAGCTCTCGGGATTGACCGCCTGCAGGTCCTGACCGGCGAGTGCCTGCATGGCGGGCAGCGCCGCGGCCAGGGCCGCCTGGTCTGCCGGGTCGAGCCTGGCGAGCAGCGCGGCAAGCCGCTCGGCGCGGACGCCACGGCGCCCGGCGAGCAGTGCCTTGCCCTCGTCGGTGATCTCCAGGTGCACAACGCGACCGTCATCCGGGTCGGCACGCCTGGTTACCAGGCCCGCGTTCGACAGCCTGGCCACCAGCTGGGTCATGGCCGGCTGCGTGACCCCCTCGCTGGCGGCCAGCGCGGTCAGCCGGTGCGGACCTGACCGCTCGAGCGTACTGAGCGTCGCAACGGCGGTCAGCGAAAGCCCGGGTGGGCTCAGCCGTCGGCTGAGTGCGAACAGCCGCTCAAGTACCGCCGCAACGGCGGCAGCCTGGTCGTGGTCGAGCCTGCCTGACGCGTCCATAAGCCCTTTTTATATTCCATGCTTATGTAGCGAGGTAGCCGGGCCAGCCGGCGCATCGTCATGACTGCGCCGGCCCGCCCTGCGTGTCACCAGTACTGGGTGGTCGCCCCGGAGCTCATCACGATGCCGCCCGTCATCTCCGGCGGCTCGTACACCGACTTGACAGCGATCCGGCCCGGCCCCTGGAGCACCAGCCAGATCGACTTGGCCTGCCACCGCGGCGAGCTGAACCAGTACTGACCCCGCGGGTACTCGAAATGCAGGTGCATCCCGACCGTCCTGTCCTTCCAGATCAGGCTGCCGGGCTCGACCAGGATGCGCTCACCCTGGCGCAGGTCGCGGATGAACGTGTTGCCGGGGGCGTGCAGTAGCAGCAGCCCCGGCGCGCCTTGCGCGTGGAACCTGTCCATGGTCTGGCCGAGCGGGTAGTGGTATTCCTGGTCGTCGCCGCTCTGCGTGGTGTACCAGATGCCCGACGACTCCCACTGGTAGCCGACGTTCGAGGTAGCGACGAGGAAGCGGTGCTCCACCACGTCCACCGCGTGGCCCGCGGGCAGCGGGATCGCGATGGTCTCCCCCGGGTGGTCGTCACTGATCGCGATGTAGCCCGGGCCCCTCGCTGTCATCATGAACAGCGGCATGCCGGCCAGCACCCGGTTCCATCCGCCAGCCATCCGCATCGTGTCGAGCTGCACGCTGGTATCGCAGTGCAGCAGCACGTGATGCGAGAAGTAGACCGAGTCTTCCTTGTCCAGCTTCATCTCGGCGACTGGCACGTACTTGCCGCTGATCTGGCAGGTGGACCTGTTGAAGTGGATCCTGGCCATGTCCCTGATCGGCGGCTGCTCGGCCCAGCCGGAGTCCGAGATTCGCTCGCGCACGTCCACGGGCGCCCCGCAGTGCGGGCACGTGGCGCCACCGCCCTCGCTCTGGATGCGGCAGTAGGGGCAGGTGTAGGTCGTCGTTGGCGTCGACATCGGCGTCGCCTACTCGGTGGTGCCGTGGTGGACGTACATGGACTGGATGCCGACCCGGCCGGGGCCCGTCATCTCCGCCAGGTACATGTTGTGGCTGCCCATCATGCCGGTCTTGAACTTCTGCGTGACGGTGTTCATGGTGACCGAGGAGTCCTTGTACAGGAATCCGCCCGGCTCGACCAGGATCTTCTCGCCCTGCTGCAATGTCTTCTGGAAGACGTTGCCGTAGCCGTGCAGCAGCAGCAGGCCCTGCTCGCCACCGGTGACGAACCTGTCCATGTACATGCCGGTGCCGCCGTGCAGCACGTTCGCCAGGCCCTTGATGCGCACGAACGAGTAGTTCAGCGAGTGCGTGCCGGCCAGGAACGCATGCTCCCGCACGTCGATCTCGTGCGACGGGTGGATCGGCAGCACGACAACCTCGCCGGTGGCATCCCTGGACAGCGCGACGCGGCCGGGCCCGTGCGCGACGCTGAGGATGTGCGGCATGCCGCCGACCATGCGGCGAGCGCCGCCGCCGGTGTTGAGCGCCGACATCGGCACCCCTGGCTCTTTCCAGAGCATGACGTGGTGCTCAAAGAAAACCGAATCGCCCTGGGCGAGCGCCAGCTCGGCCACCGGGACGATCTCGCCCTCGATCTGGCAGGTGGAGTTGGAAAACTTGAACTCCGTCATGTCCCGCAACCGCGGAGCCTCGGTCCAGCCCGAGTCCGAGACGAGATTCTTCTTGTCGAGCGGCGCACCGCAGGTACCGCAGCTTGTGCGGTCAGCTGCGTTCTGCGCCTTGCACCATTGACACTCGATGCGGTCCATCCGGGCAGGCCTTCCTGGTAGGGCACCTAATAACGAACTCAGCGGGGAATAATGCTGCGATGCTAGCGGAGTTTCGAATCCCGCCCGTAATTAATCGGGCAGGAATCGAAACCCCGAAGCCGTGAGTCACGCGGAAGGCGGCGCCGTGGGCGTACCGCATTCGGCGCAGAACTTCGCGCTCGCGCTGAGGTTGGCATTGCAATTCGTGCAGTGCTTCTGCGTCGGCGTGCCGCATTCGGCGCAGAACTTCGCGCCGGCCGCGACCT
>JASHTT010000693.1 GCA_030040415.1 Streptosporangiaceae bacterium
CTGCCGATGATCGGGGCCTGGTCGACGACCAGGACCAGGTCCTGGATGGCCGGGGCGCCGACCCCGTTGCTGGCGGTGATGACCAGGTCGTAGGCCTTCCCCGAGCCGTTCCCCGGGGTCCCGGACAACACCCCGAACGGGGACAGGCTCAACCCCGCCGGCAGGTCACCGATCTCGCTGTACTGCGCGAGCGGGTAGCCGGTACCGGTGAGCTGGAAGGTGCCTGACTTGCCGACGGTGAAGGTCGTCCTGGCCGCGCTCGTAATGGCGGGCGCGGCGAGCGGCGGTCCGTATGTCCAGGTGGTGTTGTCGTAGAACAGGACTAGCTGGTCGGTGCCACTGTCGTAGCCTGCGGAGGCGCCTGGCGCTGGCCCTGGGTCGGCCGCCGGGCTGAGCTGAGTCCACGCGGTACCCGTCCAGGACCACGTGTCGGAGTCGGCCCCACTTGCGGTCACACCGCCGTAGAGGATCATCTGATTCGTGGTGGCGTCGTAGGCCAGGGACGCTTCCGAGCGGGCGGCGGGGACCGGCGCAGATGGGCTGGCCTTGGTCCAGCCGCCTGACGTCCACAGCCAGGTGTCGGCATACGTGAGGGCCTGGCCCTCGTCTCCGCCGAACAGCACGAGCTGGTCGGTCGCCGGGTCGTAACCGAACGAGGCACCTTCCCGCGCCGCAGGACTGGTGGCCGGGTTCAGCTCTGTCCAGTTCAGCGTCGTCGGGTTGAACGACCAGGTGTCATCCAGGTAGGTGTTGATCCCGCCGTTGCCGCCAAAGAGGATCAGCAGGTCCGTCGCCGGGTCGTAGGCCAGCGAGGCCCCGGACCGGGCCGAGGGAGGGGTGCCTGGGTCGAGCTGGGTCCAGGTGGTTCCATTCCACGCCCAGGTCTGGTTGAGCACGTCGCCGTGATCGTCGACCCCGCCGAACAACACCAGCTCGCCAATGGCGGGGTCGTAGGCCAGCGAGGCGCCAGCTATGGCGGGCGGTTCCTGGGAAGGGTCGAGCTGGGTCCAGTTGTAACCATTCCAGTCCCAGGTCTCCCCGTCGGCGGACAAGATCATCTGGTCGCTAGCCTGGTCGTAAGCCAGCACGCCCGCTGTGGGCGGCGGGGGCGTGGCCGGCGATTCCTGCACCCAGTTGTATGGCCCCGCAGCGGTATCGGCCGTCACGGCGCCGGCAGCAGGTGCAATGGCGAGCACCGAGGCGAGGCCGGCGGCAATGGCGATGGCGCTGCCAATCCAGCGGTCGGCACGACGGTGGCGGGCCGCCTGGGCAGGTTGTGCGGCGTTCATGGCGTGCTCCTTAGCAAGGAAATCAGTAGGCACGCCATCAGGATCGGAAATGCCAGGGCCGCTCAACAGCGACAGCGCTGGGACATCACCCGGACAATCGGTCTGTCTGCGCAGCCAAGCCCGGCACGCACGCCCTAAGACAGCTGGCCCGGGCCCGGCCGGGAAGGCCGGGCCCGGGCCAGCCAGCTCGGTTGATCGCGGTTAGAAGGGAGCGTCCCAGGTCGTTGTGAAGCCGCCTACCGGCGACGGCGCCACGGCCGGGCACGCCGTCGACGAAGTGATCAGCAGCTGTGATCCCGGCGGCGACGGCTGGCCGTTGCAGTCGAGGTAGTAGGAACCGCTGTCGTCAATCATCGCCAGGTCGTAGACCGGGCCGGAGTAGCCCTGGATGCTCGTCGGCCGTCCGCCGTTGACCGCCACGCTGCCCTGCTCGAAGGTAGCGCGGGTGAAGTCGGCGAGCGGCAGAATCTCGGCTCCAAACGGCAGTTCGAACGCGGGCCGCTCCACAATCCACTCCGCGCTCGCGTCAGCGCAGGTGGCCGCCGCGCACTGCTGCGTGACGGAGAAGCTGTTACCCGGCGTCGTGTAGTCGGTGAGATTGAGGGAGTAGTTGTCTTCTCCGGATGTGCCAGGTGTCACCGACACCGAGGCGCTTATCTGGTCACCAGGGCGCGGACAGCCGATGTTGTCGTTGATGCACGCGGCGGTGCCCTCGACCACGGTTCCCGCGGGATACAACTCGTACCAGACGTAGTAGTAGAGCACGCCCTCGAAGCACTCCGCGGCGCTGCCGAGCTGCTCGACCGTGGTGTTGGTGAGACCATCCAGGCCAACCCACTGAGCGAGGAACACGTCGCCGTTCTGGTAAGGCGACGTCGGGCATGTCACATTCGGGACCGTCCACCGGCCGCTGACGTACGAGAACCGCTGACTGGCCGTGGTTGCGGCGTCGCCGAAGCCTGACCAGTTGTACGACAGCGCTTCGGTGATGCTGTGCCCGCCCGGCGCCGTCGTGCTGGCGTGTGAGGCGTGCGGGGAGACCCACCCGCCATGCGATTGGGCGCCGGGGGAAGTCCAGCTACCGTGCGACAGCACGGAAGCGTGTGAGGACATGTACTTGATAAACGCGGCGCGCGCCTGGGCGACGACCGCCGGGTCGGACGCCTTGGTGGTGGCGCCGATCTCGTGTGGCGCGCTCGACGCCACCGTCAGCACTAGCGGGGCCGAGATTAATGCAGCAGCAGCCCTTAATAGCAGGCCCTTCATGGGCACCCTCCTTCGGTTACGTTCATCATGACCCTGGATTACCGCAATCGCCCATCATTCCGGACGGATCGCACTGACGTGTTGCTCGCCTCGGCGGCCGCGGCAGTCACAAGACGCCGCTGCCCGGCTCGCCCCGGCGAGAGGCGTTACCTGCCGGGCTCGGCGGTGATCCGGCCCGTCGCGACGGCCTTCACCAGCGCGTCGTAGTCACGCTGGTTCTGATCCGCGTACGTCGCGGCGAAGTCGGCGATGGCCTGGTCGAACGCATCGGAGCGGCCCAGGTAGGCGGCGATCGCGATGCGGTCACCCGACCGCGCGTGCGCGCGGGCGAGTGTCCAGCCGCACAGTTCCGCGTAGGTTCGCAGCCCGCGCGGCACCATGGCCTCGATGTTCATCGAGAATTTCCAGTCCCTGAGCTGGCGGATGTAGAAGTCCCTGGACTGCCCGTCGAGGCCGGACTCGGTCCGCTGCCAGCCGAGGAATATGTCGCTGACCGCCTGCATCAGGCGCTGGCCGACCACCACCCGCTGGCCCTGATTGGCGTACCGGCTGGCGCCAGCGTATGCACTGAGCGCCGACGGAGGAGCCTCCTTGACCTGCAAGAACAGCGGGTCGGACGAGTCAGATCCGAGCAGCAGCACGATCCAGCACCGAGTGCCGACACTGCCTACGCCGACGACCTTGCGGGCGAGGTCGACCATCCTGTACTGGTCGATCAGGAAACGCCGGTCGGCCGGCAGGCTCCGCTTATACGCCTCATACAGGGCGGTCAGGTTGGTTTCAATGCCCTCCCTGTCCGCCTCGCCGGGCATCAGGTCAGCGATCGGCACAACCAGCGGCGGATCGGCCTTGATCCGCAACTGGCCGTCGACGACAGTTGTCAGCTTTCCGAGTGCCTGCATGCTGTCCCTGGTGCGTGCCGTTGTCATGCTCTTGTCGACGAGCTTGCGCTGCCGGCCGGTCAGGTCGCCAGCGAGCTGCCGGCGCAGGTCGTCTATGTCCGCGCGGGCATACCAGACCTCGAGGTTCGTCTGGCCGGCGAACTGACGGATGGCTTGCCGGTAGCTGGCGACCGCGGCAGTCAGCACGGCTCGCCGCTGCCGGGCCGCGAACCCGTTCTGCCGCGCCGCGATCTCCAGGCTCGCGGCAAGCCGTTTGACGTCCCACTCCCACGGCGCGGGCAGCGTCTCGTCGAAGTCGTTCACGTCGAAGACAAGGCGGCGCTCCGGGGAGGCGAACACCCCGAAGTTGGACAGGTGCGCGTCGCCGCAGGCCTGCACGGTGAGCCCGGTGACTAGCGTGTGCGACAGGTCGCTCGCCATCGGCAGCGCGGCCCCGCGGAAGTAAGCGAACGGCGACGCCGTCATCCGGCCGTACCGGATCGGAACAAGCTCCGGGACGCGGCTCTTCGCCTGCTGTTCCAGCAGCGCGATGGGGTCGGGACGGTCAGAACCCGGATCGAAGGCTGCGTGATCCGCGCGCGGCACATCGACGCGCAGATCCTTGCCACGAGCGGCCCGGTCCGCGGGTGTCAGGTCGGTCAGCGCCGACTCAAGACGCGACGACCGCGGTCGCTGGCGCGGCACGCGTGCCTGAGTGCGGGCTTCAGTGAGAGCCATGGATGCCTACAGTCTCCGGCGGGACGGCTGGCCGCATCATCCGCAGCGGGTGAGATTGCCACCCGCACCAGCCTTGGACGACGAACAGAACGAAGCCGTAGCTCAGGCTGAGCGCGGCCGGGTTGCGCCGCAGCCAAGCATCCGCCACAACGGATGGCACCTCGATGCGGAGCACCGCTGCCAGCTCGGCGCGGCTGGCGAACCGCAGTTCGGACCGCACCTCGTGGCGGCGTGCGCCGCGGCCAACCCACCACTTGTCAACAGCGGCTGCGGTCTGCGCCGGCGACCTGGCCGCCGACGCCGTCAGCAGGCCGGCGAACTCGCCCCAGCGGTAATCGTTGTCGACCACGACCAGGTGTCCGCCGGGCCGCAGCACGCGCAGCACCTCGGCCAGCCCGGTGTCGGCCCCGGGTGGGAAGAAGTACGCAAACCGGGCGTGGACCACGTCGACGCTGCTGTCGGGCAGCGGGATGTGCTCTGCAGAGCCTGCCAGCACGCAGGCCGAAGGCCTCATGACGGCGGCCCGGCTAGCCGCGACTGCGCGCAGGCCGGGGTCCGGCTCGATGCCGATGATCTGCGCAGCGCCGGCATACCGCGGCAGCCAGAAGCCCGTCCCGCAGCCGAGGTCGACGATGCTGTGCCCGGCCCACGGCGCCAGCGCTCGCATCGCCGGCAGCACATGCCCCGCCCGCGCGACCGCGCGGTTCTCCAGTTCATAGCTTTCGGGATGGCCGCCAATGTTCGGCGCAAACCGGTAATCGGGGAACGGGACGGCGTCATCGTCTGCCGTCCACGGGGCCAGCGCCGTCGTGGAACTCGCAAGGACCGTGGCGACGGAAGTTGCTGTCAGGCTCGCGGCGCTCATCCAGGCATTATCCAATGTTGGCCAAGAAAGGCCGCCGGGCATGTCAAAACCGGGCGGCC
>JASHTT010000694.1 GCA_030040415.1 Streptosporangiaceae bacterium
CCCTGCTGCTTGAGCCGGAACAGCCGGTCCCAGACCACGTGCCTGGCCTGCGGGTCAAGCCCGGTCGTTGGCTCGTCAAGCAGCAGTATCTCCGGCTCGTTGATCAACGACCTGGCGATCGTCAGCCGCCGCTTCATCCCGCCCGACAACGGCTCGACCTTATCGGCGGCGCGCTCCGTGAGCTGAACGAAGTCCAGCAGCTTGGCCGTCCGCTCGGCGATCACGGATCTGGGCAAGCCGAAGTAGCGTCCGTAGATCAGCAGGTTCTCCCGGACCGTCAGCTCGACGTCCAGGGTGTCCTCCTGCGGAACCACGCCGAGGCGTGCCCTGATGGCCGGGCCGTCGGCGACCGGGTCGAGCCCGAGGATGGACAGCTCACCGCCGCTCGGCGGGGAAACGCAGCCGATCATCCGCATGGTCGAGGACTTCCCCGCACCGTTCGGTCCGAGGAAGCCGAAAGCCTCACCGCCGCGCAGCTCGAAGTCGATCCCGTCAACGGCGGTAAACCCGCCGAACCTCTTCGTCAGGCCCCTGGCGCGGATGAGAACGTCGGGATCTGACACGCCCGCGACACTACCTGGTGGGTACGACAATGCCGAACGGTTATCCCGCCCGCGCAGGGCCATTGGCAGCCCACATGACAGTGCCGGGCCCGGCGAGGCGGTAGTCTCACAAAGTCACGATCGGGCGATAACGCACCCAGGAGGCGGATCCCAGAGTTGAGCAGCATTCGTGACCTGTACCAGCGGTTCCGCCAGCTAATCCATGAGGGCGCCAAGTTCCTCGTCGTCGGCGCCATCGGCACTGTCGTCACCTTCGGCGTGGCGAACGGACTCCGGCACAGCCTGGGCGAGTACGGAGCGATCACGGTCGCCACGATCATCGCGACCATCGTCACCTTCGTCGGCAACGGCTACTGGGCCTTCAAGAGCCGTCAGGGCCAGGGAACCGCCCGGGACACGGTCGTGTTCTTCGTGCTCAACGGTATCGGGCTGCTGATCTACTACCTCTGCATCTGGCTCTTCAAGGACGTTGCCGGGCTCAAGGGCGCGGCCTGGTACAACTTCGAGTTGGTCCTCGGCACCGGCCTCGGCACGCTGTTCCGGTTCTGGTCGTATCGCAAGTGGGTGTGGACAGCAGCGCCGGCTTCGGCCTCCTCTTCGAGCGGCCTCGCCGGCCCGCCTACTGAGCGCCTGCCTGACGAGGATGCCACTCGGGGCGGGTCATGGTCCGGCCCGACCCGGCGCACTCCGGCTGGTCGCGGCTGACTCTCGGCTTGGCCGCAAGGCAGGCCGGCCGCGCGTATTAGCACGGACAACCGGCCGCGCGCCGCCGCGGCACGGACGACCAGCCGCGCCGCGCCGCTGCAGCACGGACAACCGGCCGCGCGCCGCTGCAGCACGGACGACCCTCGCGCCGCGCCAGCACGGACGACCCGGCGCGTCCCCGCGGCACGGACGACCGGCAGAATGATCTTCCCGCGTTGACCCAAATACGTCTAAATCAGTCTAAACCTCAAATGATCTCCGCTGTGGGTGTGCGTTTACTGGTGTCATAGCACCAGTAAACGCACACCCATAGACTAGACGATCAAGGTTCAGCCACGGGCCAGCAGCTCATGCCACCCGAATTAGCACATAAATCACTTTTATGTGCATCGGGATGAGCGCTGGTCGACGCTAACGCCAGGCGCGCCGACCTTCGGCCTCGGCCACCGGGCTAACTGCGGCAGCCGCCGGCGTGACGTAGCAGCGTGCTGAGTGGCACCGCTAGCGCCGCGTCGGCCTGGCGTTGCGTCAGCGCACCAACCGCCACCAGCCTCCCGATGACGTGCTGCTCGCGAGCCCGCCCGTTCGCCGGGTAAACCAGCGGGTCGTCGGCCGTCGGTGCCTGGACGAGTCCGGCCAGCATGGCTGACTGCGGCCAGGACAGCTGCGCCGGCGGCACGCCGAAGTAGCCGCAACTCGCGTTCTCCAGCCCATAGAAACCGTGCCCGAAATAAGCGACGTCCCCGTACATCCGCAGAATCTCCGGGCGGCTGTAGCTGAACCTCAGCTTTACCGCGAGCGCGACCTGCTCGGCCTCGACCAGCAAGCCACTCCGGCCCTGTGTGTAGAGCATCTTGGCAAGCTGCTGGTACAGGGTGGCGCCGCCGGTGTCCCCCTTGCCGACGACCTTGTCGACGATGACCCTGGCGATGGCTATCAAGTCGATCCCTGGCTCGGAGTTGAACCGGTGGTCCTCGGTGGCCTCCAGGGCGGCGGCGAACCGGTAGGGAATCACTGGGCCGGGATACGGCGCGCGGTGCGCGCGGTCTTGAGCGCTCGCGAGCTGGCGCGCGTTGCCAACCGACGGGGTCACGAGCAACAAGCCGCCGAATCCTATGGCGGACACCAGCAGAAGGGCCAAGACGACTAGCGCGAGCCTTCGGGCAAACCGAACGAACCGGCGCACACGGCCGCGTGACCGCGGGCCCGGTCGTGCACTCGCCTGCCCGGCAACCCGCTCCGGTGAACTCGCCCGCCCCATCGACTTGGCCAACGCCGCAGACCCCCGCGAAGTGCCCGTACCCGCACCTCACAGGCTAGCGAGGACTGGCCTCCACCCGGCGTAGCGCGCGCCGTGTCACAGCGGTTACACGCCCGATGCCAGCCGGCCGCGCAGTGCCCAGCCGGGGCGCAGCTACCCGCGCAGTGCCAGCGAGCCGCAACTAGCCGCGCAGTGCCAGCCAGCCGCAACTAGCCGCGCAGTGCTAGCTTGGCGCGGCTACGCGCGCAGGCCGCCGATGAGCAGCTCGGTGAACAACTCGCCCACCTGCGTCGGTGACAGCTGGCCGTCAGGGTGGTACCAGGATCCCAGCTGGTTCACCACGCTGAGGAAGTAATGCACGACCACGTCCGAGGGCACGTCGCCGCGGAACGTGCCCGCCGCCACTCCCTCATCCACCAGCGCCCGGAACTTGTCCTGGTAGGCGCGCCGCTCCGTGCGTACCTGAGCCTGCTTGTCCGCCGGCAGCATGTGCAGCGATCGGAAGAACACGATCATGTCGTCGAGGTTGTCCAGGCTTGTCTGCACGACGTCGACCGCGGCGGCTCGCAGCCGCTCTTCGGCCGTGCCCGGCCCGGCAGCTATCGCCTCCAGGTGGCCCGTCTGCATCGTGAGCAGCTTGTGGTAGACCTCGTAGAGCAGGTCGTCCTTCGAGTCGTAGTAGTGGTACATGGCGCCCTTGGTGACCCCGGCGGCGTCCACGATGTCCTGAACCGACGTGCCCTCGAAGCCGTGCCGGGCGAACAGCCTCGTCGCGACCCGGAGCAACCGCTCCTTGACTGGCGGCCGGGCAGCCTTGCCAACGGCAATCCCGGCGGGCTCCTCCGACCTCACCACCATGCGCCACGCTCCGGCTCCACTCGACGCCGGCGGGCAGCATACCGGCCGGTCGGTCTTAACTTAGGCACGCCTGTGCGGCACGGTCAACATAGCGTGGTCGGGCTGCATTCCTAGCCGGTAACATCTCCTGCCCGGCGGCGAGCTTAGCCAGGCGGGTAGCGACCTGATCGGTAGCGTATCCGGGCCGGTAGCGCCTGGGTCCTGAGCCTCCCTGCTGCCGCGGCAACGGTCCGGCGAGCGGCCGGTAATCGAGTCCTGCGGCAGCCAGCCTGCCCAGGTGCAGTGCGATCCGGTCTCGCAGCGCCGGCCGACCCGGACTACCTGAAGCCCACGCGGCGGGGCCGCCCGACCATGCCACGTCGGCGAGCGCGCAGGCCCGCGGGAAGACCATATATTCCAGCGAACGGTCGTCGCGGATGTACTCCGTCCAGACCTGGAACTGCGTCCCGATCAGCTGCCGGCGCGCTGGCTCCGGCCAGTCCCCCGGAACGGGCGCAAAAGCCGCGACGTCCTCGAGCCGGACCGGCCCGCCGATCGCAAGTGGCTCCGAGTCCTGCTTTTCCTGGGCATAGTCGAAGTACGTCGGGAACACCGGCACCGCCACGACCTCGTGGCCGGCCTGCGCTGCCTCACGTGCGATCTGCATGCCCCGCCAGGCCATGACGACAGTGTCCGGCCGGAGCAGCCGACCGGAACTGGCAAAACCTTCGTCCCAGACCACGGTCCGGGCTGCAAAGTCCTCCGCGAGCATGTTCGCTACATCGGCAAGGAACGCGGCGTGCAGGTCGTCTGCCGTTGCAAGGCCGCGGTCGCGTCGGAGCTGATCGATCCGCGGATCGGCGCGCCACGCGTCGAGCAGGCACTCGTCGCCACCGATGTGCACGAACCCGGCGCCAGTGGCGCCGATCAGTTCGCCGAACACGTCGCGCAGCAACTTCATCGACTTTGGCAGCGGCGCTAGCAGATTGGACAAGATGCCCCAGTCGGCGGCGACCTGGTAGCCGCCAGGCGGAGGCTGGCCCGAGCCGAACTCGGGCAGCGCGGCTAGCAGCGCCGTGCTGTGTCCGGGCAAGTCGATCTCCGGCACCAGCGACATACCGCGCTGGGCGGCGAACGCCGATATCTCAGCCAGGTCGGCGAGCGTGTAGTAGCCGCCGTGCGGGGTCTCGTCGTACACCCGCGGCCGCTCTCTGCCGAGACTGATCTGGGTGCGGGGCCGGTGCGAGCCGACCTCGTGCAGCGCCGGATGGCTCGGGCTCTCAATCCGCCAGCCCTGGTCGTCCGTCAAGTGCAAGTGGAGGCGGTTGAGCTTCAGTGCCGCAAGCGCGTCGACGAGCGCAAGCAACTCGCGTTTGGTGAAGAAGTGCCTCGCCACGTCAATGTGCGCGCCACGCCAGGGCAGAGCTGGCTGATCGGCTATCTCCGCGCACGGCAGCGTCCACACGTGCCCGCCAGTGCGCACGGACGCCGCTCGCCACGCCTCATCCGGCAGCAGCTGGCGGATCGTCTGGGTCGCGTAGACCGCGCCATCCTCGTCGGCAGCGGTGATGGCGATGCGGTCGGTCTCGATCGCGAGCCGGTAAGACTCGGCTGGCAGGCCAGCGTCGATGCCCACCGTCACGGTCGGCTCGGAACCGATCTGGGCATCGGCCGGCCAGGGAAGGCAGCCGAGCAGATGCCGAACCGCTGCCGCGGCGCGTTGCGTCAGCGCATCTGGTCCACGGCCGGCTGGCCGTACGGCCGGACACCAACTGAGCTCCAGTTGCCCCGGCTTTGGCAGCACCGAGACCGACTGCGGCACCAGGCCCGCCAAGCGGTCGTCCACGCACTACTCCTGTTCTCGCGGGCGCTTTCCCCCGCCCGAACACTAACAACGGCCGCATTCGGCCGCACTTGGCTTGTTTTGCAATCGGTCACAGTCGTCGGCGTCCACACAGGTGCGATAAGCTTCCTGGCGCGTCCGAGGCAGCTCGGACAAGCACCGGGACGTGGCCCAGCTTGGCAGGGCACCTGACTGGGGGTCAGGGGGTCGCGGGTTCAAATCCCGCCGTCCCGACACAAGCCGTTACATAGTTAGCGCGTCCCCTCTCCTTGCCGTAGGCCAGCCGTCCGGTAACGGCGATTGCCGTCATGCGGGTTGAGACCGATTGCAGCCGGGCGCGGCGGGCGGGCTGTGAACCGTGCGGCCGGTTACAGCCGCGCGGTTGTCGCCAGCTCGGGGTCGTGGGCGTGGCGCGTGCTGGCCAGCCGGTCCCCTGGTGGGTGTTTTGTTCCCGGTCGCCGGTGTCGGCTGGCGGCCAGGCGCGTGCTGGCCGGTGCGTTGCTGGCAGGTGTTATGCCGGGGTCGCCGTCGTGGGCTGGCCGGCCGGGGGGCGGGGGCGGCCGGTGGCGTGGCCGGGGGGTGGCATGTCGGGATATCCGGGCGGTAACCACGCGGGCGGGCGGTGACCTGCATCTCATCATGAAACCGGTTGCGGTACCCGGCGCGTCACACTCCCCGTTGCCGCCGCAAACGGTTGCGGCACCCCGGCCCCGGGCCCCCCGCCCGGCCGCCGGGCCGGCACCCCGGCACCGACAGGAAGGACGCCGCATGCTGCCCCGCACCGCCGCCCGACT
>JASHTT010000009.1 GCA_030040415.1 Streptosporangiaceae bacterium
GTGGTCAGCCAGAAGTCGACAGCGTGCCTGGCGATCTCGTCGAGGCTCAGCCGCGGCGCGAGCCTGGTCAGCTTGGGCTCCTCGCCCTTCATCGCCGCCGCGTTCGACTTGCCGATCATCTGGATGTTGCCGAGTGGCCACTGCCTGCCGTCGCCGGCGAAGTAGAAGTCGTTCAGGCCGAGCGTCTTCTGGAACACGGTGTCGTTGGGCTCGGTGCCCAGCGCCACGACCGCGTTGCTGTTGTGGAACATGTAGTTGCGGCCGACCAGGCCTGAGCCATTCGCCAGGCCGTCCGGATGCTGGTCCGAGACGGACCTGAGCAGGATCCGCGCGCTGTTGGCCGCGCCTGCCGAGATCACGACGACGTCACCGCTGTACACCTCGGTCTGGCCGCTGCGTGACACGACGACGCCGGTCACCGTCCCGCCCGCCGGGTCGGTCTGCAGGCTCTGTACCTCCGCGCCGACGAGGAGGGTCACGTTGGGCAGGCTCAGGATCGGCCGCACCGCGATGACCTCGGCGTCGGACTTGGCGTGCACCAGGCACGGGTAGCCGTCGCACGTTGCGCACCGGATGCAGTTGCTGGCCGGCCGGTTTGCCTCGTCCAGGAGAATCCCGCACGGAGCCGCGAACGGGTGGTAACCGGCGTCGCGCAGTGAGTCGGCGATCTGCTGGATGCGCGGTTCGTTCGAGACGGCGGGCCACGGATACTGCCTGGACCACGGCCCTTCCGTGGGGTCGCCGCCATGCGTGCCGTGCACCTGGTAGAGCCACTCGGCCTGGGTGTACCACGGCTCAAAGTCGTCGTAGCTGACTGGCCACTGCGGCGACAAACCGTCGGCGTGCTGGATAGCGCCGAAGTCTGCCGGGCGCAGCCGGTACAACGCAGCTCCGTACATCTTCGTCGCGCCGCCGACGTAGTAGTGCACCTGCGGCTGGAACGGCCGGCCGTCGGCGTCGTACCAGGTGTCCTTGGAGATGTACCGCTCGTCGACGAAGACTTGCTCGGGGTCCCAGTTGGCCAGTTCCCTGGGCAGGAAGTCGCCCCGCTCGAGTAGCAGGATCCGTTTGCCCGCCTTGGCGAGCACACTGGCCAGGGTTCCCCCGCCGGCGCCCGTGCCGGCGATGACGACGTCATAGTGCTCGGTCACGACTCGATCCTCTCAGCTACGCGCGCGGGCCGCGGATGCACACTGGCGGGCGACGGGCGACCGCGGGCTACGAGCAGCGAGAGCCCGGCCATCACAACGGCCACTGCTGCGCTGAAACCGAAGATCGCATGCAGGCTGATCCCGGTGCTAGTGAGCGGCCCGACACCGAATGCGGCTATGCCGTAACCGGCCTGGTAAAACGCGATCACCCCGCCGGCGACAAGAGGCTGGCTGCCGGCCAGCTTCTCCTGTCCGAAGCTGATCGTGAGCGGCAGCAAGGCCGAGCACCCGAGGCCGGCGAGGCAAAATGCGACAGTTGCCGTTGCAGGCGCGTTCCTAGGCAAAACAGCTATGAACACGAACGCCGCGGCGAGCAGCAGCGGCAAGCCGTGGTAGCAGGCCCGGCTCGGTATCCAGCGCTGCACCAGCGCGACCAGCACCCGGCCGGCGGTCACCAGGGCCCAGAACCCGGTCAGCGCCAGCGAAGCGGTCGCCGGTTTGACCCCCAGCGAGGTGACGTCGAGCCCAGACCAGTTGCCGTTCATCGTCTCGCAGAACCCGTACAGAACGGCGAACGCAGCGAAGATCCAGAACCCGGACGGGATGCCGCTGGGCACCCGGTGCGGTGGCCCCGGCACGGCGCGGCGGGTAGCCCGCTGGCCACCGGCTGCGGGATCGAGAGGCTGGCGCAGGCTGACGGCGATCAGGCCGGCCAGCAGGACGGCGACAAGGATGGGAAGGCCTATCCAGAACCCGATGCCGACGAATGCCGCGACGAACGCCGGCGCGAGGGCCGTGCCCAATCCCAGCAGGGCGTTAAGCACCAGTATCGCGGTGTCGACGGCCGCGGGGTGGAACGCGGCCGCGAGGGTATTCAGCGACGGTACGGTCAGGCCAAATCCGGCGCCGAGGCAGGCCGTCGCAACCAGCAGCAACCCGTATGCCAGGGCGTGATCGTGCGAGACAGCCCAGCTAGTGATCAGGAACGCCATCGAGGCAAGATCGGCGGCCAGGCCGGCGAGGTAGATCGTCTTCTCGCGGATCCGCCGGATCAACCCAGGCCAGATCAGCCCGGCGCCCGCCAGCGAGGCGGTAATGGCGGTGATCACCTGCGGTGCGAACATCAAGCCGTACTGGCTGGCGGACAGGTCGTAGTAACCGCGGCCGGTGAAGATGGTGCTCGCCGCGGGAAACGTGACGAGGGCGATGCCTTGCACCAGGCCTGCGGCATAGATGGTCGCGCTCCCGGCCCGGCTCGTCATCGATGCCCCCTAGGTCCCGGCGGCGCTGCCAATCGTGCCCGCAACGGGGCGACGTAGTCGTCAAGATCCGCTGCACCCGCCCGAGGAGTAGCGTCTGGCGCAGGCGGGCAAACCGTGGGAGCAAGAACCGCGATCAAGCCTAGCCACCCGCGAGGAAGCAAACGCTCGGGAGCCGCCAGTGACAGCTGTCCCTGCTGCCGCCGGGACCCCGGGCCGCCGAGAGCGAACGTTCCAGCCGAACCTGTTCAGCGTCCCGTTCGGGCTTACCGGCCTGGCAGATGCCTGGCGGGCCGCTGGCCCTGCCATCGGCGCGCCAATCGCAGTATCGGACGTCCTGTTCATACTCGCCGGGGCCGTGTGGTTCGTGCTGCTCATCGGCTACCTCGGCCAGGGGCTGTCTGCGCTGTTGGCGGATCTGCGCGACCCGGTGCTCGCGCCGTTCGTATCGCTTCTGCCCATCGTCGGGATGACACTCGGCGCGGCGCTGGCCGGCGTTGCCTTCGCGGCCGGCCGCGTTCTGGTCGTTGCGTTCCTGCTGATCACCTTGATCTTCGGCGGCTGGCTGACCGGCCAGTGGGTCGTACTCGAATTGCCGCACGAGAGCATGCATCCCGGCTATTTCCTGCCGACCATCGCCGGCGGTTCGCTCGGCGCGATCGCCGCGGCCGACGTCCGGTTGCACGGCGCAGCCGTGGCATCTCTTGGGGTGGGCGTGATCTCCTGGCTGATTCTCGGGCCCACCGTGCTGAGTCGCCTCTTCTTCCACCAGGCTCTGCCCGCACCGCTGCTTCCCACGCTGGCCATCGAGGCCGCGCCGCCCGCGGTCGTAGGCGCTGCCTACTTTGCGGTGAGTCACGGCGCCCTCGACGTGATCGCCTACGGGCTCGGCGGGTACGCCCTGATGATGCTCGCGATGCAGTCCCGTTTCGTGCCGCTATACCTCCGCCAGCGCTTCTCGGTTGGCACGTGGGCGT
>JASHTT010000695.1 GCA_030040415.1 Streptosporangiaceae bacterium
CGGCGGGTGAATCCAGCAAACCGGGACTTGCGGTGCCGTGGGAGAGCCTGTTGTTCCGGGTACTGGCAGGGCCCCCCAGCCCGGGCCGGCGGAACGTAGCGTGGAAGTCGTGGATACCCGCAGCGAGATCCGAGATTTCCTGACCCGGCGGGCCAAGATCAGCCCGGAGGGGGCTGGGCTGCCCGCTTACGGCGGCAGCCGGCGGGTCGCCGGGCTGCGCCGGGAGGAAGTCGCGCTGCTGGCCGGCATGAGCGTCGACTACTACACCCGGCTGGAGCGCGGCAACGCCCGCGGAGCGTCTAACGCCGTCCTGGAATCGCTGATGAGTGCTCTGCAGCTAGCGCCGTTGGTCCGCCCGGCCGCCGCCCCGATCCTGCCTAGCCGCGTCCGGCCTGGCGTGCTGCGATGGATTGTAAGTGGCTGGTAAGTGGCTGGTAAACGGACTAGTCCAATATCCAGCGCAGGCGACGCACCACACGCGCCACCGACACCAGCTCGGAAGAGAGGCAGCTGCGATGCGCATGAGCAGGAGCGTCCTGCTGTATTTAGCGCTTGCCGCCACGGTGCTCTTGCCAGCCGAAGCCGCAGCAGCGGCAACCGGACATCCGGCACCTCAGGTCACCCACGCCCCGCCCAAGTACGTCATCAAGACCGTTTCCGGAATAAGCCTGCCGAACAACGATGGAACGTTCGGGGTGGCGAAGTGCCCGAAGGACACGGTCGTGCTGAGCGGCGGAGCGTATATCGCATCCTTCAGCGTGATGACGGGTATCAACGCTTCCTTCCCGGCCGGTCAGCGGAGCTGGGAGGCAGTCGCCAACAATTTCAGCGGGGCCGCCACGACATTCAGTGTCTATGCGGTGTGCGCCAGGCGCCCGGCGGGCTACGAGCAGCTCATCGGTGACATCATCAGCAACCCCGCTGGCGACCAGGACAGCGGCACAGAGAACTGCCGCACTGGCGATGTGATCATCGGTGGCGGGGTTTTCGACGACGATCCCGGCTTCTCGGTCGGCGTGGCCAGCTCCTATCCGGGCACGTCCGCGTCGTGGACGGCGGCGGTCAGCAATTTCTCCACCAGAGACAGTGAATTTGAGGTCGAGGCTGTCTGTGCTTCGCCATTGCCGCACTACGCGATACCTTCCACGTCAGTGAGCGACCCGGCGGGAGAACAGCGGGGCGTCATTCAAGACTGCAAGGCACCAGCCGTGGTACTCGGTGGCGGTAACCAGTCATCCAACACCACCAGGCTCCGGATCGAAGTAAAAGCCACGCAGCCGTACCCGGCCAGTGGGACCAGCTGGAAGTCCGGGGAGAACAACGACACCACCGCCAGCACCACGCTGACGTCTTACGCGATCTGCGCTACTTGACGTCAGCCGTCAGCCGAATAGGCCGTCACATCGCAATAGTGAGGTTGCCATGTCCATCAGACACAAGATCTCGGTGTCCGCAGCGCTTGCCTGCACCGCGCTGGTACTGGCCCCGGCAATGGCTGCCGCGGCCACAACGGGCCCACCGGCCCGGGCCGCCACCGACCCGCCGCCCGGGTACATAACCGTGAGTCACTCCGGCATAAGCCTGCCCAACAACAAGGAAAAGTCTGGAGTGGTGATGTGCCCAAAGGGCACTGTCGTGCTGAGCGGGGGTGCGTATATCGCGTCCTCGAGCGTCGAGACGGGCATCAACTCTTCGTTCCCCAATCCGCTCAACGACCACGTCTGGGAGGCGATTGTCAACAATTTCAGCGGTGCTGCCACGACGTTCAACGTTTACGCGGTATGCGCCAAGGAGCCAAAGGGCTACAAGCTGATCTCGGGTAAGGATGTCAGCAACCCTGCAGGCAGCCAGACCAGCGCGACGGTGAACTGTCCCGCCACCGATGTGATCGTCGGAGGCGGGATCGATGACGAGTTCAGCTCTTCTATCTCGATCGGCGCACCCAGCTCTTATCCGGGGACAAAGACCTCGTGGACGGCAGCGGAAAGCAATTTCTCCACGGTGAGCGATACCTTTGTGGTGGATGCCGTCTGCGCTGCACGCTTTCCTCACTATGCGATAGCAGCCAAGTCGGCGAGCGATCCGGGGGGATTGCAAAAGGGCATCATTGAACATTGCTCCGGCAAGGCCGTGGTCCTCGGTGGCGGCAACCAGTCATCGGCTACCACCAGGCTGCGAATCGAAATGAAAACCACGCAGCCGTTCCCGGCAAGCGGAGCCGGCTGGAAGTCCGGGGAGAACAACAACACCGCCGGCGGCACCACGCTGACCTCCTACGCGATTTGCGCCACCTGACGTAGGCCAGCAGCCAGGCCGCGGTCGGCAGCAGGGGTCGCGGCCTGGCCACCTTCGCACGACACTGCGCGCGCTCGGTCCTCGCGCTCGACGCGTCACGGACGGGCGATGGGCCCCCTCTGCACGATCGAGTAGAGCTCGTTGCGCAGTTCTGAGGCAGAGACGCTGCGGTCCAGCATTGCCCCCAGCGTCGCATGGCGCACGGCCCGGTCAATCGCCCGAGCCTCGGCGTCCCCGATGTCGGGCCGCACGTCTTTGACCGCCCGGACGAAGTCGGGCACGCTCACGGTCATGGTGGTCTCGACGAAAGCGAATGCTGGACCCGCGCCGAGCTCGATCGCAGCGAGCACCGCCGGCCGCAGGAACGGGACCCCCCGGACTAGGCCTTCCAGGAAGGTCGCCAAGTTCACGCGCGAGTCGGCCGGCTGCATTGGCGGCGGCATTTCGTGCGGCTGCTCGCACAGACGCTGCAGCGCCTCCGGGCTGAGCACGAACAGGACCAGGTCACGCTTAGATGGGAAATAGTGGTACAGGCCGCCGACGCTCATGTGGGCGGCAACGGCTGCCTGTCGCATCGTGAGCCCGCGCGGCCCGGCCTTTTCGAGCAGTGGGGCGACCGCTGTGTAGATCTCCAGCCGTCGCTGGAAGACATCCTCGGGGGGACGGCCGGGTTTTCCGAACATCGGGGCCTCTTTGTGTGAAGAACCGTCCGTCGGCTTGTGCAGGCACCGCAAGCAGGCTCAGCATAAGCGCGTGTTGGCACGCGGGGCAATCAGGACATTCTCCGAACGCACCGCGGCTGATGGAGGCCGAAGAGCGAGAGATGATGGCTGCGCCGCGGAGCCGCAGCCGGGGAAATAACCCTCGCCCTTCCCAGGACGAGACAGTTTGCGGAGGTGCCGTGGTGCCGATCGACAATGAGATCTATGACCGCATCGGTCAAACATGGTGGGATGAGCGCAGCCCGCTCAATTACTTGCACGGCAGCATGACCTCTGGCCGCTTCGCCTACTTTCAAGAGGTCCTGAACAACCAGTGCAACGGCCGGGCTCCTTCTGGTCTACGAGCCGTGGACATAGGTTGCGGGGGCGGTTTTCTTGCCGAGGAGTTCGCACGTCTTGGGTTAGACGTGGTCGGTGTTGATCCGTCGGCGGTGTCGATCGAGGCTGCTCGCAAGCACGCGGCCGAAAGTGGCCTGATCATCGACTACCGGGTCGGGGCAGGCGAGCAGCTGCCACTCGAGGACTGCACGTTCGACGTGGCGTACTGCTGTGACGTGCTCGAGCACGTATCCGACCTCGACCGCGTGATCAGCGAAACGGCACGAGTGCTCAAGCCCGGAGGGCTCTACCTGTTCGACACCGTCAACCGCACTGTCCAGAGCAAGCTGTTGATCAAGATATC
>JASHTT010000696.1 GCA_030040415.1 Streptosporangiaceae bacterium
CGGCGGCCGATCGCTGCCTCCGCCGACAGTCCTGTCAGCCGGTGAGCTGCCGGGTTCCACTGCCTGACCAGCCCGTCGGCGTCAAGCACGGCGATCCCGTCGGCGCTGCCGTCGATCACGGCCCGCTCGTGTGCACGCTGACTGACGACCTCTTCATAGGCGGTCGCGTTCGACAGGGCGACGCTGGCGTGCCCGGCCAGCAACTCAAGCAGCTCAAGCTCGACGTGGCCTATCCTGCGCCCGCTGTACAGCGCGTACAGGGCTCCGTAGGGCCTGCCCCCCACGTGCGACAGGCTGAGCGTGATCGTGTGCAGTCCGGGCAGTGCCGCCCAGATCAGGTCGTCGAACCCGCCGGAGTCGCTGGTCGCCATCAGCACGGTCTTGCCGGATCGCATCAGCTGGCCGACCGTGCTGCTCGCCAGGTCGGCCGTCCGGCCGCGGAGCTCGGCTGGCAGCCCGTCCAGGCTGACCAGCCGGAGCTTGTCTCCCTCGATGATCACGAAGCCGCCCGCGTCGGCCCTCGTCAGGTCCCGCAGGCTGGCCGCGATCCGGTCGAGCACGGCCTCGAGCTCCAACTGCGCGTTCATGTCGGCAACCACGTCACCAAGCCTGCGCACCACCCTGGCGCGCTCGGCCATGTAGTGCCGGACAGCCTCATCGTCGGAGTTCTGGTGGCACACACAGACCCAGCCAGCGAACTCACCGGTGCTGTCCAGGATCATGCTGGCGTCGATCCGCACGTCCACCGTCGTGCCATCCCGGCAGGTACGCCTAGTGGCGAACGACACCGGGCCGCCGCTGGCCACGCGCTCGAGCACGGCATTGTGCTCAGCGCGCAGCTCCTCCGGCACGAACGGCAGGGCCAGGCCTACGACCTCAGTCGCCGTCCAGCCGAACAGCCGCTCGGCGGCTGGATTCCACAAGCTCACCGTGCGGTCCGCGCTCAATGCGACGATCGCGTCCGCGGCAGAGTCGATAACGGCGCGCGCGGTCCCGTCGATCCGGTTCCGATCACCTTGCCCGAGCGCCAGCCGCCACCCCACGTTTTCATGGTCGCACTAGCACGCACATCACACCCGGCAAAACTCGCAAAGCAGCCGGTAGCTCCGTACCGGCGCCTACTTAAGCAGGCGGGACATCCGCCGGTCGGCCAGCGGCTTGCCGCCTGTCTGGCAGGTCGGGCAGTACTGCAGGGCCGAGTCGGCGAAGGAAATCTCACGGATCGTGTCACCGCAGACGGGGCACGGCTCGCCGCTCTTGCCGTGGACCCTCAGGCCGGCCTTCTTCTCCTGCTTCAGGTCGCTGGCGGCCAGCCCGTCGGACCGGCCGATCGCCTCGCGAAGCGTGCCGACGATGACCGCGTGCAGGGCGGCGACCTCCTCTGGGCTCAGGCTCGAGGCCAGCCGGAACGGTGACATCTTCGCGGCGTGCAGTACCTCGTCTGAGTAGGCGTTGCCGATCCCGGCGATCAGCTTCTGGTCCCGCAGCACGCCCTTGATCTGGGTGCGGCGACCCCCCAGGATCTCGGCAAGCACCTCCGGGGTGAAGGCGGGATCCAGCGGCTCGGGCCCGAGGGACGCGATACCGGGAATCTGCTCGATATCTGTGACC
Source organism: Streptosporangiaceae bacterium (assembly GCA_030040415.1). Taxonomy (GTDB): domain Bacteria; phylum Actinomycetota; class Actinomycetes; order Streptosporangiales; family Streptosporangiaceae; genus JAJYUU01. The sequence goes on from JASHTT010000696.1 coordinate 1,612, forward strand.
AGGTAGACGGCAAGCCGCTTGCGCGTGCCGGCCTCTGTCAGGTCGAGGCCCGTTCCGTCGGTGAACCTGAGCCTGAACGCCAGCGGTCCCTTGCCGGGCCTCGGCGGCGTCTCTGGTAGCGAGTCACGCCAGCGCAACCAGCCTGCCCTGGCGAGATGCGTGACCAGATGCAGCGTCGCCCGGCCGCCGGGCGCCGGCTCGAACGCCAGGTCGAGGAACTTACCTCGGCGCGACGTGCCGGTGAGCCGGGCGCCATGCAGCGCAGACAGCGGCGGGTCGTAGGTCTTCAGCACGGCGAACTCGGCGACGTCGGCCCGGTCGACCTCCCGGCCGACGGCACGCTCGCGCAGGTCCGCGGCGAGCGCCTCTACCTCGGGCAGTTCCGGCACAGCATCGATTCTGCCTGATCCGGGCCGCTGCGGCGGCAACGCCGAAGTGCCGCAACCGACGGTACCCGCAGTGGCAGAGCAGATCCGGTGGCAGGGCCGTCGTTCCGCGCTTATGCTGCGGCAAACGCCAGCCGGCCGACCGCAGCAGCGACCGGGGGGAATGCGGTGCGAAGACAGCTGTGGGCGAGGAGGGATTTGAACCCTCACGTCCTTTCGGACACACGGACCTGAACCGTGCGCGTCTGCCGTTCCGCCACCCGCCCGGGGGCAGCAGTCAGGTTAGCACGTCCTCAACCAATCCAACTTCGCCGATACGATCGATATGAGTAGGGAGAGGAGGCACCACGGTGGGAGTCCTGCAACGGTTTGAGAGTCGGCTCGAGGGGATGGTCGAGGGTGCCTTCGCGCGGGCTTTCAAGTCGGAGCTGCAGCCGGTCGAGGTAGCCAGCGCGATTCAGCGGGAGATGGACGACCGGGCGGCGATCGTTGCCCAGGGCAGAACCCTGGTACCCAACGACTTCGTTGTGGAACTCGCCGAGGACGACTACGCCAGGCTGGACGTCTACGCAGACAGCCTCGGCATCGAGCTGGCGACCCTCGCCCGCGAGTACGCCAAGGAGCAGGGCTACTCCTTCGTGGGCCCGGTCAGGATGCGGTTCGAGGGAGTTCGCGACCTCACAACCGGCATGTTCCGGATCCTGTCCGGTGTGATCAGGGGCACTACGGTCGAGGACGGCGAGATCCGGCGGCCGGCCAGCGACCTGCCCCAGCCGGCCGGTGGCTTCCACGGCAAGCCCAGGCTGCTGGTGTCGGGCCCTGAGGCCGGATCGGATGGCAGCACCCAGCGCACGTACGAAATCAGTGCGCCGCTGATCATCCTGGGCCGCGGGACGGACTGCGACCTGCGCCTGGTCGATCCGGGTGTTTCGCGGCACCACGCCGAGATCCGGGTAGAGGATGGCGAAGTCGTGCTCGTGGACCTCGGCTCGACCAACGGGACGTTCGTCAACGGTCAGCCGGTGCGGCGGGTGGCGCTGACCGATGGCACCAGAGTCACCCTCGGGCGGACGACGCTCGTCTTCCGCCGGGACAGTATTTATTGATTTTTAATGCAGGAACGGGTAACCACCGGCCAGTGCCGCCTGGCCAGCGGATCTAGCACACGCACGACAAGGGCCAGCCAAGGACTCGTGACCCGATGAACGCGCTCGAACTCACACTGATCAGGATCGGGTTCCTGGCTGTCCTCTGGCTCTTCGTGATCGCAGCCATCGGCGTGGTGCGTACCGACCTTTTCGGCCCGGCGGCGGCTCGGCGCAAGCGTGCCAGGGTGCCCCGGCCACAGCCGGTCACCGCGCCGGTGTCCAAGAGCAGGCCAACACGCAGCCGGGGGCCTAACCAGTTGCTCGTGACCGCCGGTTCCCTGGCGGGCACCAGCCTGGGGCTGACCGATCAGCAGATAACCATCGGCCGCGCGAATGACGCTACCCTCGTGCTCAGCGACGACTACGCTTCGACCCGACATGCCCGGCTCTTTCCGCAAGACGGTCAGTGGCTCGTGGAGGATCTCGGCTCGACCAACGGAACCTACCTGGACCGGCAAAAGGTGACGCGGCCAACGCCGGTTCCCGTCGGCGTCCCCATCCGCATCGGCAAGACCGTTCTGGAGCTGCGCAGATGAGCCTCGCACTGCATTACGCGCTCCGGTCAGATGTGGGGCTGCTACGGCCCGGCAACGAGGACTCGGCCTATGCCGGCCCGCACCTGCTGGCGATCGCCGACGGAATGGGCGGGCACGCGGCAGGCGAGGTAGCCAGCGCGGTGGCGATCTCCGCGATCGCCCCGCTCGACCGGCAGAACCTAGCCGACGGCGACGAAATGCTCGACGCGCTCGCGGCCGCCGTTGCCTCGGCCAGGGACACGCTGCACGACATGAGCATGGCCGACCCCGCCGTCGAGGGAATGGGCACGACCCTGACGGCGATGCTGTGGGCGGCCGGCCAGTTCGCCGTCTGCCACATTGGCGACTCCCGTGCCTACCTGCTGCGGGACGGGGACTTGTGGCAGATCACCCGGGACCACACCCTCATCCAGTCGCTCGTCGACGAAGGCCGGCTGAGCCCGGCCGCTGCCGCCAACCACCCGCAGCGGTCGCTGATCATCCGCGCGCTGCAGGGCAGCACCGACGCCGATCCTGATCTCGGCATGCACGAGGCAGCGCTTGGCGATAGGTACCTGCTGTGCTCGGACGGCCTCACCGACGTCGTCAGCGACGAGACCGTGCACAAGACGCTGAGCACGGTCGCCGACGCCGACCAGGCGGTCCGCCGCCTGATCGAGCTTGCCATCGACAACGGCGGACCGGACAACATCACCTGCATCGTCGCCGACGTGGTGGACACGGTCTCCGGACCGGCTCCGGTTACCCGCGAGCCGGTCCTGGCCGGCGCCGCGGCGGGCGGCGACATCAAGTCGCTGCTACGCGCCGCGGGCCGGGTCGGCGCCGATGGCGTTGTCCCGGGCAGCGCGGCCGCCGAGCCGCAGACGAGCGTCAACGGCTTTCACGCTCCCGCAGCCGACCGCGTGGCAGACGACAGCGACCAGGACTCGGAGGAGGACGAAGACCCTGGGGCGGGGCGCCGCCATTGGCCGATCGTCACCTCGATCCTCGCTGTCCTGGTGCTACTGATCGCGGGCGTGCTGTACGCAGGCTGGCGCTACACCCAGGGCCAGTACTACGTCAGCTCCGACGGCCGGCAGGTAGTCATCTACCGCGGCATCAGCCAGAAGATCGCCTGGGTGAACCTGTCCAGCGTGTACCTGAAGACGGGCATCCCTATAACGCACCTGCCGCCGGGCAACCTGGTCCCGCTGCCGACTAACCCGACGACACTTGCCAAGGCCAGGCAGACGGTGCACCGGATCAGTTTCCTGTATTCCTGCAGCCAGGATCAGCTCGCGCTGCAGCAGTGGACGGCCAAGTACGCAGGCAAGGACACTTCGCCGTCCAAGCCAAGCAAGACCAGCAAGACCAAGAAGACGAAGAGCAAGACCAAGACGGCGTCGTCCCCGGCCGTGCAGACCCCGCCCAAGCCCACTGTGCCTGCCGCGTGCGCGAATCAGGGGGCCGGGTGAGCGCCGACCCGTTCGCAGACCGGCCGGTTCCAATGCCACGTGGCCGGCGCAGCACCGAACTGGCCATGCTCGTATTCGCGCTGGCCGTGGTGCTGCTGGCGTACTGCGCGGCGAGCCTTGGCCTGAGCGGCAAGCTGCCGTCGGGGCCGCTGCTCTACATCGTGGTCTTCGCGGTCCTCATGCTCGCCGCGCATCTTGCCGTGCGCCGCTATGCGCCGCACGCTGACCCGCTGATGCTGCCGCTTGCCGCGCTCCTGAACGGCCTCGGCATCGTGATGATCTACCGGCTGCAGGAGTCAGGCAGGAACGGCAATCCCGGCAACCAAGTGGCAGGACTGCTCACATCCGCCACGCAGACCCAACTGCTCTGGACCGGCGTGGGCATCGTCGCGCTGGTGGCGGTCCTGGTGCTGATCTCCGAACTGCGGGTGCTGCAGCGCTACACCTACACCATGGGTGCGCTTGGCCTCGTGCTGCTCGCCATTCCCGCGCTCCTGCCGAGCAGCCACAGCACTGTCAACGGCGCGAAGGTCTGGATCATTTTCGGCGGCTTCTCAATCGAGCCCGGTGAATTCGCCAGGCTGGCGCTTGCGGTGTTCTTCGCCGGCTACCTGGTCGCCAAGCGCGACGTCCTCGCGCTCGCTGGGCGGCGGGTGCTGGGTATTGACCTGCCCCGTGCTCGGGACCTCGGACCCGTTCTGATCGCCTGGGCGGCTACCTTGCTGATCCTGATCTTCGAGACGGACATCGGCACCGCGGCGCTGTTTTTCGGCATGTTCATCGCAATGCTCTACATAGCAACCCAGCGAGTATCCTGGCTGCTGATCGGCGTACTGCTGTTCCTGTTTGGCACGTGGGTCACCGCCAACCTGTTCCACCACGTGATGGAGCGGTTCACGGTCTGGCTGCACCCGTTCGCCGGCAGTAACCCGACGGGCATTGCCTACCAGCCGGTCCAGGCCCTGGAGGGCCTGGCATTCGGCGGATTGTTCGGCACCGGCCTTGGTCATGGCCAGCCCTACTACACGCCGCTCGTGCAAAGCGACTTCATCTTTAGTGCGTTCGGGGAGGAACTCGGCCTGGTCGGCGTCATGGCGATGCTGCTCGTCTTCGGACTGCTCGTGCAGCGCGGCCTGAGGGCTGCCCTCGCGGTGAACGACCCGTTCGCCAAGCTCCTGATCGGCGGCCTGTCCTTCGTGCTCGCCCTCCAGGTCTTCGTGATCGTCGGCGGGATCAGCGGGCTTATCCCGCTGACCGGGGTCACCACCCCGTTCCTCTCCCAGGGAGGCTCCTCGCTGGTGGCCAGCTGGATACTCGTCGGCCTGCTCGTAAGGGCCAGCGATACCGCCCGCAAGCCGGCCCCACAGCCCATCCAGGACGAGGGCATGACCCAGGTGGTGCGGGCCGCATGAATCGCGCACTGCTCCGCATCTCGCTGGCCTGCCTGGCCATGTTCGTCCTGCTGCTGCTCAACATGAACTATGTGCAGGCGTTCGAGACCGGCAAGCTGGCCAGCGAGCCAGGCAACATCAGAGTCTTCAACGAGCAGTTCACCTACCAGCGAGGCAGCATCGTCGCTAACGGCGACGGCACGAACGTCAAGATCGCCGAGTCGGTGCCGGTCAAGGGCACCGACGAGTACAAGCGGTACTACCCCTTCGGAAAGATCTACGCGGCGGTCACTGGCTACGACTCGATCTACGGGAAGTCGGGTATCGAGCAGGCAGAGAACAGCGAGCTTGACGGCAGCGACCCCCGCCTCGCGATCCGCAACTTCACGGCGCTGCTCACCGGGAAGCAAAAGCAGGGCGCCACGGTCTCGCTGACGATCAGCCCGACGGCTCAGGAGGCGGCCTACCATGCACTGGCTACCGGCACCAACGGGCACGCGGCCGCGATAGTCGCGCTGAACCCCAGCACGGGCGCCATCCTGGCCATGGCTTCCTACCCGACGTTCAACCCCAACCTGCTCACCACGTTCAACGGGGAGACGCTCGACAAGGTCGACAACGCGCTGCTGAGGGATACGTCGCAACCGCTGCTGAACCGGGCCATCAACGAGACGTACCCGCCGGGCTCTACCTTCAAGATCGTTACCAGTTCAGCCGCGTTCTCGACCGGCACGGTGGCCGACACCGCGACCACCATCCCGGCTCCTGAGCCGCTGAAGCTGCCCAACGGCAACCTGCTGCACAACGACGACTTCGAGACCTGCGGTGACGGTAACCCGTCGATCATCCAGGCCTTCTGGCTGTCCTGCGATACCGCGTTCGCCGGGCTCGGCATCAAGCTCACCGGCCCAGTGCTGCGCGACTACGCGAACCTGTACGGCATGAATAGGTCGTTGTCGATCCCGCTGGCGGTCTCGCCGAGCTTGGTGCCCAAGGTCACTGACCCCTCCTTGACCGGCATGTCCGCGATCGGCCAGTTCGACGACACGGTCACGCCGCTCCAGGAGGCCATGTTCGCGGCAGCGGTGGCAAACCACGGCAAGCTCATGACGCCCTACCTGGTGCAGCAGGTGCTGGGTCCTGGCCTGTCGGTGATCTCCAACCACACCCCGACGGTGCTGTCCACCCCGGTGAGCAGCAAGGTGGCGGGCTACCTGCAGAACATGATGAACCAGGTCACGCACAACCCGAGCGGCACCGCCTTCCTGACCGCGGGACCCCAGGCGACGGGCGGCATCGACATCGACGGCAAGACGGGGACAGCACAGAATGGCCCCAACAACAGTGGCCTGAACGATGCCGTCTTCACCTGCTTCGTGCCCGGCGAGAACATCGCCGTCGGGGTCATAGTCCAGGGCGGCGGCTACGGCGCGGACGCAGCGGCGCCGCTGGCAGTCCAGGTCATCAAGGCTTACCTGGGGCGGCACACGACATGACCAGGCTCAATACCACCAGACAGGCATGCCCGTGGGCTGCCTCCGGAGAACCCACCGGAGTCCACGGGCCTAGGCCACCGATAACCCGACACGCAGGACGGTAACGCAAGTGCGAGACATGACTCAGCCACGGTTGCTCGGCGGCCGGTACGAACTCGACGGCATCGTCGGGCGCGGCGGGATGGCCGAGGTCTTCCGGGCCCGCGACATCCGTCTCGATCGCATCGTCGGCGTCAAGACGCTCCGTGACGACCTGGCCCGCGACCAGACCTTCCAGGCCCGGTTCCGCCGTGAGGCGCAGTCCGCGGCTTCTCTTAACCACCCGTCGATCGTCGCCGTCTACGACACCGGCGAGGACATGGTCGGCAGCATCCCGGTGCCCTACATCGTGATGGAGTTCGTCGA
>JASHTT010000697.1 GCA_030040415.1 Streptosporangiaceae bacterium
CTGACCACGGTCACCGGCACGGTCACCATCACCGCCACCACCGCAAAGGGCAAGCCGGTCAAGGTGTGCACGGTCACCCTCAAGTCCGGCAAGGGCAGCTGCACGCTGACCGCCAAGCAACTCCCGGCCGGCACCTACACACTGACCGCGGCCTACCCCGCCAGCACCAGCATCCTGGCCTCAACCTCAGCCAAGAAGTCCCTCACCATCAGCAAGTAACCAGGCACCGCACCGGGCGGGTGCGGTGGCAAAGGGGTTCCCAATGAACAGATCACGCTGGGCCGCCAGAGCGCGGCGAACCGCTGTCTTGCTGGTCGCGACGGCACTGCCGGTGGCCGTGGCCGGCCTGACGCTGGCCTCAGCGCCGACCGCGCAGGCAGCCAGCGCTACCACGGCTGGGGCGCGCCCCGCGGTCGCCACAACCGCCAGCGCTCGCCGCGCAACTACCACGGCCACTGACGCTGGCCGCGCGACGACCCCGATCCGATGGCACACCGTCACGGGCGCGAGGGTTCTGGTGCACGGCCAGTATGCCGGGGTATGCGAGGACAACTTCCAATATGCCGAGTCGTCCCCGACCGCCTACTGGGGATACGAGACCGAGCAGACTTTCTATTTCAGGGTCACTGCGGTGTGGCCAACCGACATCCTCATAAGCTGCTACCTGCCACCGTCTGGGACCGTCAGTGTGGACATAGACAACGGCACTCTGGTCTGCACAGCCACCATGGGCACAGTCTCCAGTATTCCCAGCCTCCCCGCAGCGCAGGGTAGCTGCAGCATTCCGTCGGAAACGTCGGTACCGCTGAACAATTACATTGTGAGCCTCACCTACAGCGGCGACTTGGAGTACGAGGGGGACACCGGCCAGGTCTCGATGGCGGTAGCACTGCAGCCCACGACGACGAGCCTGACCCTGTCGCCGCCCGGTGTGGTTTACGGCCTGGAGCAGAACAACACGCTGTCGGTACAGGTCGGCGCGACTTACGGAACGCCGACCGGGACGGTAACGGTCGCGGCCGGGGACACTACGCTGTGCACGCTCACACTGACGGCTGCAGATGACGGGGACAGTTCCTGCCCGCTGACAGCCACGCAGTTGGCGGCCGGTACCTACTCGGTCACGGCGGCCTATAGCGGCGACAACACCTACTACGACGGTTCCACCTCGGCGGCGCAGACAGTCATCGTGGGCACGAATACAACCGCCACCACGCTGAACCAGTCCGGTCCCCCCGATCCAGGGTACGGACAGGAGAACCAAGAGTCCTACAGCGTGTTCGTCCAAGCGCAGAACAACGAGGCACCGACCGGCACGGTGACGATCACGGCCACAACGGACTCTGCGAGCGCCGTCGGCGACATCACGCTGTGCACGATCACGCTGTCGGCTACGACACTGGGCGGCGTTCCTGGCGGCGAGCCGGGAGCAGGTGGCTCCTGCTCGTCGTCATCTACGGCGCTCCCAGTCGGCAGTTACGCGGTGATAGCCACTTATAACGGTGCCACCGCCTTCGTGCCGTCTTCGACCGCTAACGATGGCGGCGATGGCTCGCTGGTCGTGGTGGCTTCCGGCGTCGAGGTGCAACTCGCGCTGTCCGCCGCGTCGAAGACCTACGGGCAAGAGAATTCGTCGACGTTCTCCGTGACCCTCACGCCCTGGTGGGGCGGCATACCCACCGGCACGGTCACGGTCGAGGACGCTGCCGACACCACACTGTGCACGGTCACGCTGACAGCCGCAGACAACGGGCAGGGATCCTGCACTCTCGACACCGGCATCGTTCTGGACGCCGGCAGTTACCAGCTGATCGCCTACTACGCCGGCAATACGAGCTACACCGCCGATGACTCCGCCGGGACGCCGCAAAGCTTCGAGGTCACCCAGGCCACGACGGCGGTGCAGCTCACCGAATCCCCAACGACCGTCAGCTACGGCAAGGAGTCCGCCGAGACGATCACCGCTAAGGTGTCGCCGCAGTACTACGGTTTCCCCACCGGGACGGTCACTGTCACGGACCTCGGCGGCACGCTGTGCACGATAACGCTGTCCTACTTGACCGGGTCCTGCCAGATGCCGAACAACACTGTGCTGGCACCTGGCAACTGGGTGCTCGATGTCAGCTACCCGGGCGACACCAACTTCGAGGCTTCGTCAGCGGACGTGAACCTGGCAGTCCAGGGCGGCTCGACTACCAGCCTCAAGCTGTCGACGGCCAAGGTGACGTACGGCAGCGAGGGCACGGCCAAGTTCACCGCCACGGTGAACCCCAAGTTCATCTCGCAGGGCACGCCGACCGGCGCGGTGACGGTCACCGAGTCCAAGACCACGCTGTGCACGATCACCCTGGCGTCCGGGACCGGGTCGTGCACGATGAAGCCCACCCTGCTGCCGGCCGGCAGCTACAAGGTCACCGCCAGCTACGGCGGCAACACCCTGGCCGCCGCGTCAGCCTCGGCAGCCAGCACCCTCACCATCGCCAAGGACACCTCGGCGACCACCCTGACACTGTCGGCCGCCACCATCACCTCCGGCCACGAGAACACCGAGCACCTCAGCGTCCAGGTCACCTCCCCGCACCTGACCAC
>JASHTT010000060.1 GCA_030040415.1 Streptosporangiaceae bacterium
TGGTGTATCACGGAGACCGTCGCGGTCTGGGTCCTCGCCTATGGCGATGAGAATTTCCCTGACCGCTCGCTCAATCCTGGGCAGATCGAAGGCCAGGCTCAATGAGACTCGCCATCTGCCGGACCGCTACCGGCCGGGCCGCCATTGCCCGAACCGTCACCCCTCGCCGGGTTGTTCATAGGGTTACCGAACGGGCTACCGCCACCTAGCGGGTTACCGCCGCCGAGTGGGTTGCCTCCGCCTAGCGGATTGCCTCCGGACGGGGCTGACCCGCCAGCCGGCTGCGCGCCGAATCCCGACGAACCGGACTCCCCGGCCGGCAGGCTCGCCGTGCTCGCGCCCTGGCCGTTGCCCAGGGACTGCATGTCCTTGCCATCCGAGGCGGCTGTCAGCGCGAGCTCCTTTGGCGTGAGGACCGGCGGCCGATCCGAGGGCAGCCGCTTGCCGTAGCCGGTGTAGGAGCCGCGCGACGGCCGCTTGTGGACCGGCGCGAAGATCTCCAGAACCTGATCGCGGGTCAGCGTCTCGTGCTCCATGAGCTGCAGGACCAGGTTGTCAAGGACGTCCCGGTACTGGACCAGGATCTCCCACGCCTCGTCGTGCGCGGACTCGATGAGCCTGCGGACCTCGTCGTCGATCGCCGAGGCGATCTCCTCCGAGTAGTCGCGAGAGTGTGACATCTCCCGGCCGAGGAACGGCTCGCCGTCACCAGTACCGAACTTCCGCGCGCCCAGGCGCTCGCTCATGCCGTACTCGACGACCATGCCGCGGGCGATCGACGAGGCCTTCTCGATGTCGTTGGCCGCGCCCGTCGTGGGCTCGTGGAACACCAGCTCCTCGGCCGTCCGGCCGCCGAGCAGCATCGCGAGCTGGTCCATCATCTCGGCGCGGCTGACCAGGAACTTGTCCTCGGTCGGTGCCGCAGCAGTGTAGCCGAGCGCCCGCCCGCGCGGGATGATCGTGATCTTGTGCACCGGGTCCGCGTTCGGCAGCGCGTGACCCACGAGGGCGTGCCCGCCCTCGTGGTATGCGATGATCTTCCGCTCCTTCTCGGAGAGCAGCACGCTCTTGCGCTTCGGCCCGGCGGTGACCCTGTCGATCGCCTCTTCGAGCGAGTTCATCTGGATCTGAGTCTCGTTGGCGCGCGCGGTCAGCAGCGCGCCCTCGTTGATCACGTTCGCCAGGTCGGCGCCGGTGAAGCCAGGTGTCCGCTTGGCGATGATGTCCAGGTCGACGTCCGGCCCGAATGGCTTGCCGCGGGCGTGCACCCGGAGGATGCCCTTGCGGCCGGCCAGATCAGGCTGTGCGACCACGATCTGCCGGTCGAACCTGCCAGGACGGAGCAGCGCCGGGTCCAGGATGTCGGGCCGGTTGGTGGCGGCGATCACGATCACGCCGCCCTTGGTGTCGAACCCGTCAAGCTCGACAAGCAACTGGTTCAGCGTCTGCTCACGCTCGTCGTGGCCGCCGCCGAAACCGGCACCGCGGTGCCGGTCGACCGCGTCGATCTCGTCAACGAACACGATGGCCGGGGCGTTCGCCTTGGCCTGCTCGAACAGGTCCCTGACCCGGGACGCACCGACACCCACGAACATCTCGACGAAGTCGGACCCGGAGATCGAGTAGAACGGCACGCCGGCCTCGCCCGCCACGGCCCTGGCCAGCAGCGTCTTACCGGTGCCCGGCGGGCCGTACAGCAGCACGCCCTTGGGAATCTTCGCGCCGATCGCCTGGAACTTGCCGGGGCTCTGCAGGAATTCCTTGATCTCCTGCAGTTCCTCGATCGCTTCATCGGCTCCCGCCACGTCAGCGAAGGTCGTCTTCGGCGTGTCCTTCGTGATGAGCTTGGCCTTCGACTTGCCAAAGTTCATCACCCGTGAACCGCCACCCTGCATCTGGTTCAGGAAGACCATGAAGAGCAGGAAGATGATCAGGAACGGCAGGTAGGTGAAGACCAGCGTCCAGAACGAGCTGCTCCTCGGCACCTTGACGTTGTAGGCGCTGGACGGCAACTTGTGGCTGTTCACCAGGCCCTGCAGCGTGTTCGCGAGCTGAGTGCCCTGCGAACCGACCCACGAGGCCTGCCAGTTTGCACCGGACTTCGTGGTCAGCTGGATGATCTGGTCCACATCCGTCAGCGTGACCGACCTGACTTGGCCTGCGTCGATTGCCGCGATCGCCTGCGAGGTGTTGACCTGCGTGTATTGCGTGCCGGTATTGACCAGCTTGTACAGGATCACAAGGATGATCGCGACGAAGAGGATGGCTAGCACCCAGCCGCGGAAGATGCGCTTCAAATCCATCGATGAACGGCCCACAGGTCCGGCCGGTCCCTCCTGACGAGCCCTTGCGCCTCGCTGTGCCGCGAGGCTGCCTTGTTTCCCAGCGCTAATGCGCGGCTAATTGTTCCCCGCCGGTTAGCACGGGAATTACTCGACGGTACACCGCAGTAGCGGTGACCGGCACGCAACGGGCCGCGCAGGGGCAGTGGCGGCCGACGTACCCGTCGTACCCCGGATAACGAACTTCATCGCCGGGCAGGTTCCCGCACGTTATCAGGACTTAGTGGCAGCCTCGCGAGGGGCGAGCCGTCAGCCCTGCAGGTCCCCGTCAGCCGCCTTGCTGGCGGTAGACGTGCGGTGCCAGGGTGCCGACGAACGGCAAGTTCCGGTACCGCTCGGCGTAGTCGAGCCCGTACCCGACGACGAAGGCGTCGTCGATGTCAAAGCCAATATATGCGACATCGACATCCATCCATGTCGCCGTCGGCTTCCGTAGCAGCACGCAGACCTGCACCGATGCCGGACCGCGAGAACGCAGGTTGCCGACGAGCCAGGACAGCGTCAGCCCGGAATCGACGATGTCCTCGACGACTAGCACGTGCCGCCCTGTGATGTCGGCATCGAGGTCCTTCAGTATCCGCACTACGCCGGAGGACTTGGTTCCTGACCCGTAGGACGAGATGGCCATCCAGTCCATATGGGCCGGCAGGTGCATGGCCCGGGCCAGGTCGGCCATCACCATGACGGCGCCCTTGAGCACGCCGACCAGCAGAAGTTCGCGGTCAGCGTAATCGGCGTCGATCTGGGCGGCCAGTTCGCCGATGCGCTGGCTGAGCTGCTCCTCGGTGATCAGGACCTTCTCGAGGTCGGCTCCCATGTCATTCGCGTCCACCCGGGTCCTCCGATTGCGAAGCGGCTATGGCAGGGGCGCTCATCCGCGGAGCCCCAGGGGTGCTGGCCGCCGGGGCGTCCCCCGGAACCCCCGAGGTAGTGAAGAGCAGCTTGCCATATCGCCGCTGGCAGCGGACCCCGCCCGGCAGGTCGGTCCACCTCTGGCCGTGCCAGCCGATGACAAGCTCGTCGAGGCTGGTCACGTTCCGCTCGGACAGCGTGCCCGGCGGGCAGCCGGCGGAGATCGCGGCCCTCCGCAGTACGCGCAGCCTGATGGCGGTCGGCAGGCCGGCGAGGGCCGCCGCATCCAGCGCGGTGCCCGCCAGCCCCGTGCGCTGGGCCTGCGCGGCGGCCATCTCATCAAGCACATCGGCGTCTGCCCGCAGCAGCCGCGCGGTTCTTGCGAGCGCCTCGGCGACCCCCGGCCCGAGCGCATCCTCTAGGGCCGGCATCAGCCGCCTGACCCTGACCCTGGTAAACGCCGGGTCGTCGTTCTGCGGATCGTCCCAGAACCGCAGTCCGAGCGCGGTGCACGCAGCGCGCGTCTGCTCGCGCCGCAGGTCAAGTAGCGGCCGCAGGTAGCGCCCGGTTACGAGCGCCATCCCGGCCAGTGACCGCGCACCGGACCCGCGGGCGAGCCCGAGCAGCACGGTCTCGGCCTGGTCGTCGAGCGTGTGACCGAGCAGCACTGCCCGGGCGCCCGCCGTGTCCGCCGCCCGGTCAAGCGCCGCATACCGGGCAGTCCTGGCTGCTGCCTCCAAGCCCTGGCGGATGGGAGCGTTCGGGCCCGGGACCGCGACAGCAATGCTGAGCACGGGCTCCAGCCCGAGACCGGTCATTGTCCTTGCCACCTCATCGGCCCGCGCCGCCGAGCCCGGTTGCAGGCCGTGGTCGATGGTGATCCCGCCGGCCAGCAGGCCTGCCCTGGGGGCTTCGAAGGCCAGCGCTGCCGCCAGTGCCAGCGAGTCGGCACCGCCCGAGCACGCGGCGAGCACCAGGTCGCCGGGTTCGAGGCTGGCCAGGCAGCCCCGGACAGCGTGGCGCACCGCGGCAACAGCCGGGTGCGGGCCCATCGGGTCAGTCCGCGGCGTCGGGCGCCGAGCCGGCACCGTCCTCGTCGGCACCGTCTGGGCGGGCGGTATCCGAGCCAGCGCCATCCTGCCCGCTGGCAGCATCCAGGCCGGCCCCGTTTGCCGCGGCCGCCTCCGACACCGTGATAGGCGGCCCGGCCGCCGCTGCCCCCGCCCCGTCGACTCGCTCCAGCCAGGAGTGCGGATTCGCCAGCTCGTCCTTGGTTGGCAGGGTGTCCGGCGACGTCCACACCTTGTTGAAGGTGGCCATCCCGGCCTCGTCCACGACTGCCTTCACGAACCGTGAGCCCTGCTCGTACTGCTTGAGCTTCAAGTCGATGCCCAGGATCCGGCGGATTGCCTGTTCCACCCGGCTGGCCGAGCCCCGGCGGGCGGTGAACTTCGCCCTGATCTCCGCCACCGAAGGCACGACATCGGGGCCAACCGCGTCCATGACGTAGTCGCCGTGCCCCTCGACCAGAGTCATCACGCTGGTCATCCGATCCAGGATGGCGCGCTGGCGCGGGCTCTGGATGGCCTCGATCAGGCTCTCGCTCTCGCCGCCGCGAACCGCGCCAGCGACGGCGTCCGCGGCCGCGCGGAGCCGGTTCAGGATCGAGGCCGGGTCCAGTTCGGAGGCGAGCAGGAAGTCGGTCATCTGCTGCTGCACGTAGGGCCGGAGCCAGGCCACCGAGGTGAACTGGGTCCTGTGCGTCTCCTCGTGCAGGCACACCCAGCGGCGGAAGTCGTGCGGATCGACGTCAAGCTCGCGCTCGACCATGACGATGTTGGGCGCCACCAGTGTGAGCCTGCCAGCCGGCGCGCTCTCGCTCGGGGAGTCGGGATCGGGCGGCAGGAACAGCTCGTACTGACCAAGCACCCGGCCAGCGAGGTAGGCGAGGATCAGCCCGGCCTGCATGCCGGTGACACGCGAACCTACGGCTGAGATCATCGAGCCGGGGTCCGGGCCATTACCCGCAGCAGCCATGCGCTGCACGAGCGGGTCAAGCACGACGCGGAACCCGTCAACGTTGGCCTTGATCCAGCCTGGCCTGTCGACTACCGCGACCTTTCCGTCATCGGCCGACCCCGGCAGTCCGGTTACGGCGTGCACGGGCTCGGCCACTGCCGCAGCGAGCTGCCGGAGTTCGCTCACCACCTTGCGGGCCTCGGCGAGGCTGACCTGCGGTCCCGGGCGCACCCAGCGGACTCCAGTGGACGTGGCGACCTGCCAGTCAATCATCTGCGCGCTCACCCCTACACCGTACGTGCAGCACGCCGACTACGTCGTGCCGGGATGTTTCGTCGCCTGGCAGCGACGGAGCAGGCTCTCCGGCTAGCCCCGGCGCGGTCAGCGACAGCCACAGCCGGCCAGCGCACCCGCCAGGCTAACCATGCTGGTGGCAGCCGGTACGAGGTTGCCGGCCGGGATCGCGTCGGCCATGACCGCGAAGGACAGCAGCTGGCCGTTCTTCGCGTAGGCGATACCGGCCAGCGCTGCGGCCGTGCTGAGGTTGCCGGTCTTGGCGCGCACGACGCCGCTCGACGTGCGGCCGCCGGAACCGAAAACGCTGCCGCCGGCCGACAGCGTGCCGGAGAAGTTGGCGACCGGCAGGCTGGTGAGCACCGCCCTCAGCTGCGGCCTGCTCGCGGCCAGGGCGATCAGCCGGACAAGGTCGGTCGGGGTGATCGAGTCGTCAACGGACAGGCCACTGCCGTCATACAGCTTGATACCGCTGCTCACGCCGAGCTTGCTGAGCACCGCTTGCACCGCGGCGGCCGCGCCGCTGAACGAGGCTGGCCTGCCGGTCGCGATCGCCACGTGCCTGGCGACGTTCTCGGCAATGACGTTGTTGCTCTCCTCGAGCATCCACTGCACGATCTCGGCAAGCGGCGGCGAGTACACGCTTGCCAGCACGCTCGCGCCTGCCGCCGCCGTCACCTGCGCGGGCGCGCCGTCGACGGTGATGCCGTCAGCCCGCAGGAAGGCGGCGAACGACGTGGCGGCCTGCAGCGCGGGATCCGTCGAGCGCGGCAGCGAGTCAGCGACGTCGGCGTCCTCCGGCGCGCCCGTCGCGGTCAGCCGACCCTGATCGACCTCTAGCGGCGTGATTACCGTGACGTTGCCGGTCGTCACGTAGTCCGGCGACCAGCCGGTCGCCAGGCCCGGCCCGGTGTAGAGCGAGGTGTCGTAGCCGAGGTGGACGGTGCTGCGGCCGCTGGCCCTAAGCGCCCGCGCTGTCTTCGCCGCGAGTGACAGCAAGGTAGCGGGCTGCGGATAGTCAGACGACGGTGGCTTTCCAGCCGCCAGCGTGGGGTCACCGCCGCCCACAAGCACGATGTCCGATGGCGAGGCACCCGTCACGACCGTCGTGCGGAACCGTGCGGTCGGGCCGAGCACGTCGAGCGCTGCTACAGACGTGGCGAGCTTGGCGGTCGACGCGGGGGTGAACCCCGAAGTGGCGTTGCGCTGGTACAGCACCTGCCCGGTCACGAGGTCGGTGACCAGGATGCCGACCTGCCGACCCAGCACGGGTGACCCTACGTAAGGCGCCAACGCGGCCGCAACGCCTGCGGAGGTCGCGGCGCGGGCACCGGCCGCACCGGTGGCTACGCCGAGAACCTGGCCAGGATCGGCCAGCCGCGTCGCCGCGACCCCGGGCTGACGCCAGAGCGCCAGCCGCCGGGGCAGGAGCCGCGCAACGGTAAGGCCGGCCACGATGGTGAACGCGCACAGCACCGCGAGCGCCATAGTCCCCAGACGGCTGAGCCGGCGCAACAGTGCGTCCCTTCGCGAGATACGGTTATGCGCGCGTTCGGTTGCGGTCGCGCGCGGCGGTACCGACCTGGGACGACCCCGGGACCCCCCGCACACCCCGACGGGGCGGCGGCTATCGGGCAGATAACCAGGTGACGGAGTTCGTCATCGTAGCGCCGGAGGGCGAGACGTGGAGTTCGACGTAGTAATCGAGATCCCCAAGGGTCAGCGTAACAAGTACGAGATGGATCACGAGACCGGCCGGATCAGGCTCGACCGGATGCTGTTCACCTCGACCCGGTATCCGGCCGACTACGGATTCATCGAGGAGACGCTCGCAAACGACGGCGACCCGCTCGACGCGCTGGTCCTGCTCGATGAGCCCACCTTCCCCGGCTGCCTGATCAGGTGCCGGGCGATCGGCATGTTCCGGATGCGTGACGAGATGGGCCCGGACGACAAGGTGCTCTGCGTTGCCGCTACCGACCCGCGGATGGCCCATCTGCGCGACATAGCCGATGTCTCCGACTTCGACCGGCTGGAGATCCAGCACTTCTTCGAGGTCTACAAGGCACTCGAGCCAGGCAAGATGGTCCAGGCGGCCACCTGGGTGGGCGTCGCCGAGGCGGAGGCCGAGATCGTGGCGTCGCGCGACCGCCTGGCGAGCCATGAAGCCGGTCATAAGGCGTCAGCGCACGGCGGCTGAAGCTGGCGTGGTCGCCCCATGAACTGGGCAATATTGCTGAAAAGGTTGGCGCGCCTTACCTGTCAGGTGACCAGGAGGTGTGATGGCTGACGTTCCCGGCGCGGACGGCACGACGGCCGATGTACCAGGCCGGGACGCTGCCACGGACGGCATCGACGAAGTACTCAAGGAAACCCCGCTCTTCGAGACGCTGAGCGCCGAGGACGCGGCGGCGCTCCGGGCCGACGTGATTGACGTGCGGCTCGACCGGGGCGAGCGGCTTTTCACCGAGGGCGACGCGGGCGACAAGCTGTACATCATCCTGACCGGCAAGATCAAGCTGACAAGGGCGGCTCCCGACGGCCGAGAGAACCTGCTCAGCGTGCACGGGCCCGGCGAGATGTTCGGTGAGCTGTCGCTGTTCGACCCGATACCGCGCACGTCAAGCGCGACGGCCGTGACGAATGCCCGGCTGGCCGGCCTGGCCCACGAGGACCTGCGAATCTGGCTGTCCACCAGGCCGAACGTCGCTATGCACCTGCTTCAGGCCCTGGCCCAGCGGCTGCGCAGGATCAACGACGTCAAGGCCGACCTCGTATTTACCGACGTGCCTGGCCGGGTGGCGAAGGCCCTACTCGACCTGGCCGACAGGTTCGGCACGCCAACACCCGACGGCATCCAGGTCAACCACGACCTGACTCAGGAGGAACTGGCCCAACTCGTCGGCGCGTCACGGGAGACCGTCAACAAGGCGCTTGCCGACTTCACCGCGCGCGGCTGGGTTCAGCTGGCCGCTAAGTCTGTGCTGGTGACCGACGCCGACAGGCTCCGCAAGCGCGCCAGGTAACCCAATTTCAGGGAACGAGCCGTCCCACCCCGCGGCTTTGAGTCAGCCGGCCGCACCGTTCGCCGGTCAGGACCCTCCCCCGTCGGCAGCGGACTCTGCCGGAACTTCGCCTAGCGCGCGCAGGTAGTCAAGCTGCGCGCGGACCGAGAACTCCGCGAACGGCCAGAGCACCCTGTCGACGTCCGCGTAAACCCTGGCGACGATCTGAGCTGGGGTCCGGTCTCCGGCCGCAACCGCGGCTCGCACCTCAGCGAGCCGTTCCTCCCTGTGTGCCAGGTAGAAATCGAGCGTTCCCGCGGGATCGGCGAGCAGCGGCCCGTGCCCGGGTAGCAGCGTCTCCAGCCCGGTCTCGTCGGCGAGCGCCCGAAGTCGCCGCAGCGAGTCCAGGTAGTCGCGCAGGCTGCCGTCTTCGCCGATCACGGTCGTGCCGCGGCCGAGCACGGTGTCGCCGGTCAGCACCGCCCTGTCCGCCGGTAGCAGTAGGCAGACGGAGTCGGAGCTATGCCCCGGCGTGACTACCACGCGCAGCTCACAGCCGCCTTCGACAATGACGTCGCCAGCCGCCAGGCCCTCGCTGCCCAGCCGGTGGGCGGGGTCAACTGCCCGGACCGGCGCGCTGGTGATGTCCGCCAGCCTGGCGGCGCCCGCGGAGTGGTCGGAATGGCGATGGGTCAGCACGATCATGCCGATGCGCTGGTCCGCGCCCTCCGCGACGGCGCGCACCCGCTGCAAGTGCCCCTCGTCGAGCGGGCCGGGGTCCACGACGATGGCCGTCGCGGCACCCGGCTCGGCGACCAGCCAGGTGTTGGTCCCGTCCAGCGTCATAGGCGACGGGTTGGGCGCGAGCACGCAGCGCGCCCGGCCGGTGCCCGAGCCGTCGATCTCGTTCCGTGCTGGCCCAGTTGATGGACCCTCCGTCTGTGTCATCGCGGGTACTCCGCCAGCCCGGGCACGGTCAGCCACACCGCGCCTTCTCGCTCCGCCACGGTCGGCATGACCGGCGCCACGTGCCGCGGACCGGTCAGCGCCGTGTCCAGATCGCCGCAGTCCGCCAGCTCGGACAGGGTCACTGCCGTCGGCGGGAACAGGGTGATCTCGCCGCGCCTGTGCGCAGCAAGCGCACCAGCGGGCGTGGTCCATGCGACCTGCGATGCCTCGCCGCCGACGTCCCTGGTGCGCTGGCCCTCCGGCAGTGCCGCGGCGAAGAACCTCGTGTCAAACCTGCGCGGCTCGACCACCGGTGTGATCCACCGCGACCACGGCCGCAGCAGGTCGGCGCGCAGCACCAGGCCACGGCGAGCCAGCAGCCCGGCCAGTGAGATCGACCTGTCGATCAGCCCGTTCCTGTCCTGTTCCCAGTCCTCGCCGGTGGTGTCGGCTACCACCGAATCTGCCGACTCGCCGGCCAGCAGTACCCCGGACTCCTCGAACGTCTCCCTGACCGCGGCGCAGACCAGCGACCTGGCCAGCGATGTGGGCACGTCGAGGATCTCCGCCCAGTGCGCTGCATCCGGGCCAGCCCAGGCCACCCGGTCGTCAGCATCCCTGGGGTCGACCGATCCGCCGGGGAAGACGTAGGCCCCGGGGGCAAACGCCATCGACGACTTGCGGCGCAGCATGTAGACCTCGAAACCCGCGTGCGCGGGGCG
>JASHTT010000698.1 GCA_030040415.1 Streptosporangiaceae bacterium
CCAGGTTGCGGCCGCGCTCGGCGACCTCGTGGTTGAACCCGCCGGGCAGCCGGGAGATCATCTCGATCGCGCCGACGCCCCGGGCGGCCGCCTCGATCTCCGCGTCGCTCGCGTCGGGCCGGCCGTAGGCGATGGCATCGCGTACGGTTCCGGCGAACAGGTAAGACTCTTGCGGCACCACGCCGAGCTGCTGCCGATATTTCGACAGGTCGTACTCCCGCACGTCGGTGCCGTCGACGAGCACGCTGCCCGAGGTCACGTCGTAGAACCGGGCCACGAGCTTGACCAGCGTGGACTTGCCCGCGCCGGTCTGCCCGACCAGGGCCACGGTCTCGCCGGGGGCGATCGTCAGGTTGACCCCGCGGATGGCCTCCTCACGCTGACCCTGGTAGCCGAAGTGGACATCGCGCATCTCGATCTTGCCGCGCAGCCGGCCCGGCACCACCGGGTTAGCGGCTGGCGGCGTGCTCGTCGGGGTGCGCAGCAGGGCCTTGATCCGTTGCAGGCCGACGTTGGCCTGCTGGTAGCCGTCGAACACCTGGGACATCTGCTGGATCGGGGAGAACAGCTGGTCCACGTAGAGCAGGTAGGCGATCAAGGCGCCCGCGGTGAGCGCGCCGCTGCGGATCTCGCCGGCGCCGACCCACAGGATGACCGCGCCGCCGAGGGTCGACAGGGCCTGGACGAACGGGAAGTAGACCGCGATCATCCGCTGGGCCCGGAGCCGGGACCTGCGGTACGCGCCTGACAGGCCGGCGAACCGATCCGAGTTGACCTGCTCACGCCGGTAAGCCTGGGATACCCGCAGGCCGGCGACGTTCTCCTGGAGGTCGGCGTTGACGACGCTGACCTTCTCCCTGGCCTCCCGGTACGCCTTGGACGACTTCGACCGGAAGATCACCGTCGCCGCGATCAGCGCCGGCAGGAACAGTGTGAGCAGGAGCCCCAGGTGAACGTTGATGACCAGCATCAAGATCAGCACAGCGACGAACGTGAGCACCGAGTTGACCATTGTGATCAGCCCGGTCTGGAAGAACGACGACAGCGCGTCCACGTCCGTCGTCATCCTGGTCATGATCCGGCCGGTCATCTCGCGCTCGTAGAAGTCCAGCCCGAGCCGCTGCAGCTGAGAGAAGATCTTCACGCGCAGTGTGTAGAGCAGGCGCTCGCCGTTGCGCCCGACGACGATCGTCTGTGCCCAGTTCACCGCCCAGTCGGCCAGCACGATGCCCAGGCCGACCAAGGACAGGATCGCGATGATCTTGAAGTGGTGGTACAAGACGCCGTTGTTGATGCCGCTCTTGACGAGCAGCGGCTGCGCGGTGCTGGCGATCGCGTCCAGGCCGTCGAGAACCAGCCCGATGATCATCGCGACCGCGAACGGCTTCAGCAGCCTGCGGAGTGTGAAGTGCGAGTCGCCGGCCCGGGCGAACGACTGGTCGACGCCTGGCGTGTCGTTGGCGGGCGGCAGCGCCGCCACCTTGGCAAGCAGCTCGGGCGACGCGGGCACACCGGAGAGCCAGCCGCCGCCCATCCCGCCGCCGCCGAGCGCGGCTCCGCGCTGACCTGCGCCGCCGCCGCGTCCGCCACCGCCGCCGCCGACACCGCCAGAGATGCGGCCGCCGATCCCGGCGGCGGCCATCGCCGCAAGCTGAGTGCCGGCGGCATCGGAGGCGACTGCGCCTGACGGGCCCGAGGTTGCCATCGGGGCAGGCCACAAGCTGGGCGTGACCTGTCCCCGGGCCGGAGCAGGCTGTCGGTCGGCAGCGCCCGAGGAGGGCTCGTTCCGGTAATAGTCGAGTTCGCCGGCGTCCGTGCCCTCAGCGTCGTCACCCGGTCCGGCGAGGAGCAGGCGGTACTCCGCGCACCGCTCCATAAGTTCGTCATTGGTGCCCTGGTCGACCAGGCGGCCTTCGTCCAGCACCGCGATCTGGTCTGCCAGTTCGAGCGTCGAGCGGCGGTGCGCGATCAGCAGCGTTGTCCGCCCCGCCATCACCTTGCGGAGGGTCGCGTGGATCTGCGCCTCCACCCGCGCGTCGATCGCCGAGGTCGCGTCGTCGAGCACAAGGATCGCCGGGTCAGTGATCAGCGCCCTGGCCAGCGCGACACGCTGGCGCTGGCCGCCGGACAGCGTCAGGCCCATCTCGCCGACGACAGTGTCGTAGCCGTCGGGCAGTCCCAGGATGAAGTCCTCGGCCTCGGCGGCCCGCGCAGCCGCGACAATCTGCTCCTGTGTCGCGTCCGGCCTGCCATAGGCGATGTTGTTCCGCACGCTGTCGGAGAACAGGAAGCTTTCCTCCAGCACCAGGCCGATCGAGGCGCGCAGCGAGTTCAGCGTGAGGTCGCGCACGTCGTACCCGCCGATGCGGACCGCGCCGGAGCTCACGTCGTAAAACCGGGGGAGCAGCAGCGAGATCGTTGACTTGCCGGAGCCGGAGGTGCCGACGACCGCCAGTGTCTCGCCGGGACGCACCCGGAGCGACAGGCCGCGCAGCACCGGCTGGGAAGGCACGTAGCCGAAATGCACGTCGTCGAGCACGACGTCCTTGCTGCCCGGTGGCAGGACCACCGCGTCCGGCTTCTCGGTCAGTATCGGCCGTGAGTCGATCACCTCGAACACCCTGATCACGCTGGCGCGTGCCTCCTGGCCGATCGTGATCAGGTTGGTCAGCGCCCGGACGGGGTTGACGAGCTGCGCCAGGTAGGCGGCGAAGGCCAGGAACGTGCCCAGCGGGATCTCGCCCTTGACAGCCATCCAGCCGCCGAGCGCGAGCACGCCAACCTGGCCGAGTGCCGGGACCGCGCCGAGCGCGGGGGAGAACTTGGCCATCAGCCGGACGGCGCGGACCCTGGCCGCGTACAGCACCCGGCTGACGCCCTCGACCCTGTCGATCTCCTGGTTCTCCTGGCCGAAGCCCTTGACCACCCGGACGCCGGTGACGGCGCCCTCGACGACACCGGCGACCTCGCCGGCCTTCTGCTGCGCGTCCCAGCTCGCCGGGAACAGCCGTCGCCGGGAAGCGAGCGACAGCACGAGCAGCACAGGCCCGACCGCGAGCGAGATGACAGCGAGCAGCGGCGACAGCCACAGCATCAGGCCCAGCGACAAGAAGAACAGCAGCCCGTTGCCGAGCAGCATCGGCATCATCTGCAGCAGGCTCTGGATCATGTTCAGGTCCGAGATGGACCTGCTGACGATCTGACCGGTGTGCAACTGGTCCTGCCGGGCCCCGTCCAGCTTGGTCAGCGAGCCGAACAGTTCCGTGCGCAGGTCGTGCTGCACATCGAGGGACAGCTGGCCGCCGCGGTAGCGGCGAAGGTACACGGCACCGAAGCTGATCAGTGCGGCGCCGACCAGTGCCACGGCACCAGGCCAGATCGCACCCTTGTGCTCGAGTATGGGGCCGTCAATGATGTTCCGCTGGATGAGCGGGATCAGCGCCGTCACCACGGTCGACACCAGCGAGGCGCCGAAGGCGACGAGGCTCAGGGTCTTGTGCCGCCAGCAGTACGCGACGATCCGGCGCAGCCAGCCCTCGCCGTACCCGGACCCGAGTGTGGTGGCCCGTGCTTGTGGCAACCGTGCTTGTGGCAACCGTGCTTGCGGCAGCTGTCCGTCAGGCCGGTGCGCGTTCGCTGACCGCCGCTTGCCCGTGCCCGCCCTCACAGCTGTCCGGCGCTGCCGCTGGCAGCGTTGATGTCGGAGCCGCTGCTGTTGGCGGATTCGGCAGACAAGCGAGCGCGCCGTCGCTCGGTCATCGACTCGTCAAGCAGCGTGAGGTTTGCGAGGATCTCGTCCTTGTGACCGGTGTAGTCCAGCAGATCGTCCAGCCACTCCGCGTAGGCCGCGTCGGCGCGGTCCACCGCAGCCTGGCCGGCCTCGGTGAGCCGGAGCCTGACCACGCGCCTGTCGCCCGGCTCGGCCTCGCGGCAGGCCAGGCCGGCAGCCACCAGGCTGTCGGCAATCGAGGTCAGCGTCGGCTTGGCGACAGCAAGCCGGTCAGCCAGCTTCGCTGACCTTTCGCCGCCCGCACCGATGAGCTTGAGGATCCGGTACTGCTGTGGGCTCACCCCGGCGTCGATCCGCTCGAGGACACGCGAGATCCGCAGCACCGTGAGCACAGCGCTGACAGACGCTTCTGCGTCACCGGCCTGCACGGCAGTCTCCGCCTGCTTGATCAACCGCAACTCCTTTGGTACGGCACACTTATAGTTCGCCAGTCTAACAAATCGGCAAGCGCGGTTGTTCCGCGGGCCCCGCCGCGCAGGGCCCGCGGCGGGGCCGCACAGCGGTCAGGGGCGCCAGCACTTCACTCCCACGACAGCCCGCTGGACCGCCAGGGCTGGATCTAGCGCATGGGTTTCAAGCGAACCCGGTCTTCCGGGTTGATCACGCTTTGGCGATGATGAGCCTTATGGTCCTGGCGGCGAGTCCCATCGATCTCGTGCAGGAACGGCTGCGCAGTGCCGGGTACCTGGCCGACTCAGCCACCGGCACTGTCGTGCATCTGGCGGACGTGCTCGGCAAGCCCGTCCTGGTCGAGGGGCCAGCCGGCACCGGCAAGACCCAGCTGGCCAAGAGCGTCGCGGCGATGACCGGCAAACCGCTGATAAGGCTGCAGTGCTACGAGGGCCTCGACGAGTCCAAGGCGATCTACGAGTGGGACTACCGCCGCCAGCTGCTCCAGCTGCAACTCCTGTCTGCCGAGAAGACGAGCTCGGCGAGTCTTGCGAAGGCCGGGATCTTCGGCGAGGACTTCCTGCTCAGCCGGCCGTTGCTGGCTGCGATCAGGGCGGACGAACCTGTTGTCCTGCTGATAGACGAGGTCGACAGGCTCGACCCCGAGGCCGAGGCGCTGCTGCTCGAAGTGCTTTCGGAGTACCAGGTCACGATCCCCGAGCTCGGCACCGTCACCGCCAGGCACATTCCGCAGGTCTTCCTGACCTCGAACAACACCAGGGACCTGTCCGAGGCGCTCAAGCGCCGTTGCCTCTACCTGCACCTCGGCTACCCGACGGTGGAGCGCGAGGCGGAGATAGTTGCGCTGCACGTACCCGAGCTCGGCGCGCACCTGGCCAGCGAGGTGGCCGAACTGGTTGCCGTGCTCCGCTCGGCGGACATGAAGAAACCGCCGTCCATTTCCGAGTCGGTCGACTGGGCAAGGACGCTGCTCGCGCTGGGCGCCGTCGAGCTGACCGACGACCTCACCCGGCAGACCCTCTCCGTGCTGCTCAAGTACGAGCGGGACATCGGCGTCGCGCTGGCCGAGCTGTCCCTGGCCTGATCGGATGCCGGCGCCTCTCACCCCGCTGGTCGGCGAGCTGCGGCACGCGGGCATCGACGTCTCCGTCGGCGAGCACCTCGACGCGGCGCGGGCACTGGCCAGCATCCCGCTGGCCGACACCGGCGCGGTGCGATCCGCGTTGCAGGCGACACTGGTCAAGCGAGCGGAGCAGATCGAGGCGTTCAACCTCCTGTTCGACCTCTTTTTTCTGGGAACGGGACCTCCACACGCGCGGCCGTTCGCAAAGCTGGCGAACGCAGGGCTGGATGCCGCGCTCCGCTCGGCGATCGCAGCTGGGGACGAGGTCACGCTGCGGGCGCTCGCCGACGAGTACGTCCGCCGGTTCGGCGCGCTGGAACCCGGCGCGCCCGTGGCCGGCGTGTTCGCGACCATCGCGGTCAATCAAGCGGCGCGGCTCGACGCCGTCAGGGCCGGCCTGCTGGCCGGCGGCCCGGAGGAAGGTGGCCTGGACGGAACCGGCCAGGGCCAGGGCCAGGGCGGTGGCGGCGGCTCTGGCTGGCGGACGGGCGGTGCCGCCGTCGCTGAACGCCTTGATCGGGCAGCGGCCGACCGGGCCGTCGACCGGTTCCGCCGCGAGCTGCGCGCGGCTGTCAGCCGCGCGCTTGTCGCCGACCGGGGTCCCGCGGCGGTCGCGAGGACCATGCGGGTCCGGCTCGCGCAGGACGTGGACATTGGTACCGCGTCCGCCGCCGAGCTGGCCGCGATGTCCGCGTCGATCGGCCCGCTTGCCCAGCGGCTGTCGAAGATCCTGGCACAGCAGCACCGCAGGCGCAGGCTCAGCATCAGGCGGACGTTGCACCTCGCGATGGGCACCGGCGGCGTGCCGTTCCGGCTCGGTACCGAGCCTGCGCCGCCGCCGAAGCCGGAGATCGTGGTGCTGGCCGACATGTCCGGCTCGGTGGCGTCCTTCTCCCGGTTCACGCTCAACCTGCTCGTCGCGCTGGACAGCCGGCTGTCCAGGCTGCGCGTCTTCGCCTTCGTCGACGGGCTGGCGGAGATCAGCGACCTGGTCGGCGAGGCGCGAGCCGCGGGCCGCCAGCTCAGCCAGGCCGAGGCCGCGCGCGGCGCGGTGCGGTGGAACGGCAGCTCTGATTACGGCCGCGTGCTGCGTGACTTCGCCGCGGACTACGGGCGGCAGTTCACCCGCCGGACCGTACTGCTGGTGGTCGGGGATGCTAGGTCCAACTACCTGGATCCCGCGGTCGGCGCGCTTGCCGAGCTGTTTGAGCGGGTCGGCAAGCTGTACTGGCTCAACCCGGAGCCGCGCCGTTACTGGAACTCCGGCGACTCGGTGATGGCCGGCTACGCGCCGTACTGCACGCAGGTCAGGGAGTGCAGCACGCTGCGCCAGATAGCCGACTTCGTGCAGTCGCTGACGGTGCCCGGCCGCTAACCGGTGCGCCCGGCTCCGGCCGGCCGTGGTCGCGTCGGATAGTTGGTACATGGCGACTGACACAAAGCACCTGAGCATGAACGTCGAGCGCGTCTCGGCCGGCCGGTACGCGGCAGTCAACGCCCGCGGCGGCCGCATAGTGTTCGGCTCCGCGGGCGGCGAGGAGTTCACCCCCACGGAACTACTGCTGCTTGCCCTCGGCGGGTGTACCGCCATCGACGTCGACATTCTCACCTCGCGCCGGGCCGAGCCCGACGCGTTCGAGATCACTGTCGACGCCGACAAGGTCAGGGACGAGGAAGGCAACCACCTCACCGGCGTCGAGATCACTTACCGGATCTCGTTTCCGGCCGGGGCGGACGGCGACAACGCAAGGTCGGTGTTGCCCGAGGCGGTCCGCCGGTCGCATGAGCGGCTGTGCACCGTGGGCCGTACCGTCGAGCTGCCGACGCCCGTGGCGACGCGCGTCCTGTAGCCACGGCGCTTGCAACTGAAGGTCTCAACGACACAGCAGGCCATCGCTACCATCGCGGTCATGACCGAGCCGCCCCAGTTGCCTGTTGCACGCCGTGGCCGCCGCCGTGTGCGGCGCGGCAGCGGTGGGACTTGGCGTCTTCGGCCTCATGACGAGTGGGTCGAAGACCACCGTCGACGAACTGGGCATTCACACCGTGTCAGGCCCTGCGAACCGGCGTCGCTCCGTCGCCTGGTCTGAAATCAGGGACATCGATACGAAGACCCGCTGGGCCGACGACGACTGGACTAGGTACGTGCAAATCACGCCCTACTCTGGTCGTGCTCTCGTGCTGCCCTGGCCCAAGAAGTCATCATCGGGGCCAGGCAACCCGAACTTTGACCAGGAGTACACGACGATCCGGGAGTACTGGCGACAGGGCAGGCCAGCCGCCCGCCCGAGTGACCGCTGACGTGTCCTGAGGGCGGCCGGCTAGCTCGGCCTGATGGATTGCGGGAACGAGAAGAGGTTCTTGGGGTCGTACTTGGCCTTGATCTGCTGCAGCCGCTTGTAGTTCGACCCGTAGTAAGCCGTCTCCCAGTTCGCCAGCCCGGCATCGACGTAGTTCTGGTACGCCTGGCCGCTGGCGAACGGGTGCAGCGCCTTGTAGTAACCGAGCAGCCACTGACGCTGGTTATTGATGCCCGCGCTAGATCCTGGCCACGTCCATACCGTGGAGTACTGGGCCAGGTAGAGCGCGTTCCGGTGGACGAAGGCTGTCGCGTCCGGCTTCACCCGGTTGATCGCCCCGCCGCAAGCGTCCAGTGCGATCGTTCCTGCGCCGCCGGTGGTACCCCGGACCTTGGCCAGCCCCTCGATGCCGGCCAGCATGGTCGCGATTCCGTGCGAGTCGAGCGTCTTGGTGAAGAAGTCAGACCTTGCGTACGACGGCACCCTGGGGAGCACGCCGCCGGGTCCGGTGTGGCACGCCTTCAGGCCGATCGTCGAGCAGCCCGCCTCGTAGAGCATCGCGTTCAGGAACGACCGCGACACGATGTAGCGGGACGACGGACCGGACCCAACGTGGTGATACAGCTGCGTCAGCAGCGAGTCCAGCGCGCCTTCGGATCCGACGTAGGTGCCGCCGACACTGATCGCCGGGGCGCCGCCAGCAGGAGCCGACAGGTGCATGTTGGACCAGCACCTGCCGTCGATGTACGGCGCCCAGGTCTGCCAGCCGTTGACGACCTTGGCGGCCTGTGACCACGGCCAGGTGAGGTAGAAGGTCAGCAGGCTGGTCAGCGGGTGAGTGCTGAACGTGAACGACGTCGCGACGCCGAAGTTGCCGCCGCCGCCGCCCTGGCTGGCCCACAGCATGTCGCTGTGCTGACTGGAGTTACCGGTGATCACCTGGCCGTTCGCCAGGACCACCTGCACGGACTGGAGATTGTCGCAAGTCAGCCCGTAGATCCTGGACAGCACCCCGACGCCGCCGCCGAGCGCCAGGCCCGCGATGCCGACGGTGGGGCACGATCCACCGGGGACCGCCACGCCGTGCGCGGCCAGGGCCGCATAGAAGTTGAGCAGGCTCGTGCCCGAGCCGACCTGCACGGTGCCGGTGCCGAACTTGATGGTGTTCATGTCGGAGACGTCGACGATCAGGCCGTTGTTGACACTCGACCAGCCCGCGTAGCTGTGCCCGCCCGACCGGGCACGAACAGGCACCTTGAATTTCGTCACGAAGCTCAGGCACGCGGCGACGTCCGCCGCCGTCTTGCAGTAGGCGATGCCGGCTGGCTTCAGCGCGTCGTACTGCGGCTCGAACAGTTCCTTCGCCTGGGTGTAGGCCTTCTGACCGGGCCGTACCAGGTTGTGCGTGGATAGCGCCTTCTGCAGCGCGTTCCAGTCGGCCGTGGTCGGCCCGCTCTGCGGCCCGGCCAGCCAGACCGGACGCGCGGAGGCGACCAGACGCGCTGTCCTGGCGGCGTCGTGCGCGTGCTCTGCCTTGTCGAGATAGCTGGCCGCTACCAGACCGGCGCCGACGGCGCCGACGGCCCCAAAGGCGCGTAAGAAGTCGCGCCGCTGTGGATCGATGTGGCTTGTCGGTTGTGATCTTGAGTCAGTGTGCTCGTCGGTCATGGCGCACCCCCGCTAGGTCGCGTTCCCCATATGAGAGTCCGCCCAGTGCTCTGCGGTTGCAAGCACCCTGGGCACCCAACTCTGCCGGATTCCGATCCTTGAGCCCGGCACCTTGACGGACGCCGCGGCACGGTACGACGCTACTGATGAGTAGCCGGCAACAGCGGAGGCCCGCCGTGTCAGTGTCGCGCCTTGTCTCGACGGTCAGCGCCGGAATTCTCGCGGCCGGTGTGGTCGGCCTCGTGCCGGGCGGTACGGCCGCCGCGGCGGGAAGTGGCTCGGGGTCGCGGCCGCTCGTCGTGCGCACGCTGGACGGCCTGGTCCGCGGCAAGTACGTGGGTGCCGCCCGCGAGTTCCTCGGCATCCCGTATGCCGCGCCGCCCGTGGGCAAGTTGCGCTGGAGCCCGCCGCAGCCGGCAAAGCCGTGGACCGGCATCAGAAACGCCGGGGAACCGGGCAACGACTGCGCGCAGATCGGAAACCTCGACACCGGCGTGCCGGTCACCTCGGACTTCGAGAACTGCCTCTACCTGAATGTCTACACGCCGAAAGCCGGTACCGATCGTCGGCTGCCGGTGATGGTCTGGATACACGGCGGCGGCTTTACCGGTGGCGCCGGATCGATCTACAACGGCCAGGTGCTCGCCGCCAAGGGCAACGCCGTCGTCGTCACGATCAACTACCGGCTCAACGCGTTCGGGTTCCTGGCGCTGCCGTCCCTCGGCACGGGCGGCGGCGACTACGGCCTGATGGACCAGCAGGCCGCGCTGCGCTGGGTGCGCGCCAATGCCTCGTCCTTCGACGGCAACGCGCGCAACCTGACGATCTTCGGCGAATCGGCTGGCGGCGCGAGCGTCTGCGCCAACATGGCCTCGCCGACAGCACGCGGCCTGTTCCAGCGGGCGATCGCGGAGAGCGGCTGCCTGTTCCTGACACAGACGAAGAAACAAGCCGACGCGACCGGCGAGAAGTTCGCCGCCCTCCTTGGCTGCACCAAGCTGGCAACCCAGGCCGCCTGCATGCGAGCCAAGCCGGTGCCAGACATACTCAAGGCGGCCGCCGACTTCAGCTGGGGCCCGGTGACGGGCGGCGCGACGCTCCCGGAGTCGCCGCTAGCGGCCTTCGAGTCCGGGAAGTACCTGCACGTGCCGCTGCTGCAGGGCACCAACCACGATGAGGGTCGGTTCTTCGTCGGCTTCGAGTTCGACGTCGCGGAGAAACATCCGATGACCAGCAAGCAGTACCCGTCGGTGCTCACGGCGGAGTTCGGCGCCAAGGACGCCAAGAAGATCCTGGGCGTGTACCCGCTCAAGAAGTTCCCGTCTCCTGACCTCGCCTACGCGGCGGTGCTGACCGACTCAGAGTTCAGCTGTCCGGCGCTGCTGGCCGACTCGCTGACTTCCCGCAGCGGCGTCTACGCGTACGAGTTCAGCGACCCGAACCCGCCGAACGACTTCCCGATCAAGTTCAGCTTCCCGCTCGGTTCGGCGCACAGCACCGAACTGCAGTACGTGTTCCAGCGGATCCCGTTCCTCGACACGGTTCCGCCGTTCACCGACGCCCAGTTCGCGCTGTCCGACTTGATGATCCGCTACTGGACCCGCTTCGCGGCCACCGGCAACCCGAACGGCGCGGCAGGGAAAGCGCCTTACTGGCCGCGCTGGACAGGCGCCACGGGACCGGTACAGGAACTGGTGCCAGGCAAGACCGCGCCAGAGTCGTTCACGGAGTTCTTCAGGTTCCACAACTGCGGCTTCTGGGAAACGATCCTGCTGTAGTCAGGCCAGCCCGGCGACGTAGTCACCGAAGCGGCGCAGGCTGGTCTCGAAGCCCGCGCGTGCCTGTGGGTGGGTGAACGCCGCGGGCACGTTGCTCTGGTGCGTGACCACCTCGGTCAGGCCATCGCCGAGGTCGGCCAGCGTGATTGTCGTCGTCATGCCGCCTGCAACGTCGGGCTCTCGCCACGCGAGCTTCTCCGGTCGCCTTACCTCCAGATACACGGCGCGCATGGTGTAGGCGCTGCCGTCTGCGTCGTTCACCATCAGCGTCTCGAACGCGCCACCGGGCCGCAGGTCCACGGTGATGCCCTGGATGGGCGTCGTCGTGCCGTCCGGGCCCCAGAAGCGGGCCAGGTGCTCGGGCTTGGTCAGGCAGTCGAAGAGCAGCTCGCGGCTCGCCCTGTGCACGCGCCGATAGGTGAACTCGCCTTGCGAAGGCTGCGTCATGCCCCGGCCTCCCTGGCACCGTCTTCCCGCAGTGCGGCCAGGTGCTCATCCAGCCGGTCATAGCGCTCCTGCCACATCTGGCGGTGTTCGCCGATCCACTCAGCCGCATTCGTGATCCCGGCAGGCTCGAGCCGGCACGGTCTAGTTTGCGCGACTCTCGACCGGGATATCAGCCCCGCCCGTTCCAGCACCTTGATGTGCTTGGAGATCGCCTGCTGCGTCAGCGCGAACGGCTCGGCGAGCTGGTTCACAGTTGCCTCGCCGGCCGCGAGCCTGGTCAAAATGGCGCGCCTGGTCGGATCGGCGAGCGCCGTGAACGTTGCGCTGAGCTCGTCGACCGTGGCCGCGGTCAACGAGCACTCTCGATGCTGGCGGCGCCCGCGCCGCTGAAGAGCGTGCCCGGCACTCGTCGGCCGGCCAGTAGCATCAGCACGTCGCGGCTGTGCCCGGCCAGGTCGTCGCCAGCTCCGACGGACCAGTCCAGGTCGGTGGCGCGAACCCTGATGCCGTCCAACGGGACGCCGAACACCGTCTCATTCTTGGCATCAGGACGCACCTCGGCCGCGAGCGCGTCGTCGGGACCGAGGTTCAGCGGACTGGTAATTGCGTCGAGAACCGTCACCATGGCGCGCTCGGGAATCTCGTACTGCAGCCCGAGCGGCCAGGCGATGTCCAGGCCGTGAATCACGTCGTGGGACAGCGCGCTGGACAGCCCGCCCCCAGGTGGGGCCCACGGGTTGTCCGCGTTGTCGCGCAGCGCCGCTACCAGCTCAGCTGGTGGCAGCTTGCTGTCCCGGTCGGCGACCTCGTCGGAGAACCTGGTGAAGTCCCCGCCACAGCGCTGGATCCCGGCCATGAACTCCTGCTCACCCATGCGGAACGGCATCGTCTGATGGGCGAGCACGTGGGCCGGCGTCCAGCCCTTGCACAGCGACTGCCCTTGCCACTCCTGCGCAGTAAGGCTGTCCAGAGCAACGGCAAGTGCTCGCCGGTGCGCCGAGATGAGGTCCATCATAGCTTCCCCTCCAACTTCTCAGTTGTACAACTAAATAGTTTAGCATAGTTGGCGTAGAGGCGTTGGCAGCTGCGGGCCTGGCTGGCAAAGGTTGCGGGGATGGCGCCAGGTGGCGCTGGCGACGGACGCGCCGTAACAGGGTCAGGACACCAACGGCTCGATCCCCGGCACTCCTTGCCATACCGCGATATGGTGAAGGTATGGCGACCCGGAAGGTAACCATTACCCTTGAAGAGGACCTTGTCGAGGCCATGGGCATCGCAGCCCGGGAGGCGGGCATCCCGCTGTCGCGGTTGATCGCGAGCGCAGCGGAG
>JASHTT010000699.1 GCA_030040415.1 Streptosporangiaceae bacterium
AGACAGCGCCCGCGAGACAGTGTCCTTCAACTGGTGCGCCGTCGCGCCGCCGTCATTCTCTGAGCGTGGCGACGCCGACAAATGCCGGGCCAAGACCTCGGCAACAGCTAGCTGGTTTACTGCGCCGTTACGCGACCGGCTTACATACTGCTCCCAAGACTGGCGGTAAGCGCCTGGCTTGAGAAGGAGCTGCTGCAAATAGTCGGACGCGGCCCGGCGACCGTCAGACTGCGCCACATCACTCATTCGCATCAGTGAACCTCTAAGGCCTAGCCAGATCACGCCCGCTCTTCAGCTTACTGCTCAAGACAGAGACGAGTACCTCGAAGCGCCAGACAGCTGTCATAGACAGCTGTCATATCGGAAACCCGCCGCTCGAACTATGCGCGACCGCGACTCCGCCGTGCGCCGCCGGTGCTCGCGTTGACCCACCGATCACGTGAGACGGTCAGGCCTACGAGCAAACGGGATTTGACTGGCCTTAGTACTCGCTACAGAGTCGGGCAGGATCCATACTCCCAGGTCGTCCCGTCCGGGCATACCTGGGGCGTGACACCGGCGACGGCTGCTGCCGGTGCGACTGAGCTGCTGGCTACCGCGGCCAAACTGAGGCCTCCACCGACCAAGGCGGAACCGGCGAGGGCGCAGGCAGCGAGGGTCCGGATGATCTTCACGTGCAGTTCCTTCCAGCGGCCCCGTTCGCGAGCAGAAATAAACTCGCGATTTGGCGGGCATTGCCCGCACATATTCTTATTGTTAGCGGCGCTAAGCGATCCTGTCAATCCCGTAAATCCTTGGCCGAATCGATCTTGTGCGCTCAACGACCAGACGCGGGCCGCCCGCACCTACCCAGGATCCGGACCTCTATGCGGGGACTGAAACGATCACTCGATCGCTGACTGCGGCTACTCAGCGCCGGCCACTGAAGGGATCTCTGACCAGCCTAGACGGGCCTGGACGGCACTGAAGTGACACCAGCCGCTCAAGCTGCCAATGGAAATTCTCAATACCGTTACCCTACCGCCGCCCACTAGTGACAACCGCGGCCGCTAATTGTAGGCCAGATATTCCTTTGCATGCCGAGCGCTTTTCGCACGCTCGCAGCTAATGGTGTTCCAGATCTCCGTCAGCGAACCTGCAAGGTTGCTCAGGAGAGGACCAGCACAGGTCAGCTCGGCTGGCCGCCCGCAGCATCTGGGAGCGCCACAAGCTCGACCTCAAAGCCGTCCACGTTCTCGAGGTAGGCCGCATAGTGCTGTGGCCCGCCGGCAAATGGGTGCTGGTCGGGAAACATGAGCTTCCAGCCGTGCAGCCTAGCCTCGGCGGCAAGCTGGTCGACCTGATGCCCGGAAGCGACGTGAAAGGCCAGGTGATTGAGGCCAGGGCGGCACCGGTCATGACGGCTGGCCGTGCGCGCCGGCGACTGCTCGACGACGACGTAGCAGTGCCCGGCCCGCCAGCTCCGCCCGCCCGGCCAGTCCTGGAACAGCCGGTAACCCATCGCAGTCAACAGCCAGCCAAAGCTCGCGACGGCGCGGTCAAGATCGGGAACCCACAGCTCCACGTGGTGGAGCATCCCGGTGACGGGCAGGTCCGGCTGAACCGCGGGCGCGCTCGTCCCGGGGTAACCCTGGGTGAGCCCTGTGTCGGTGTCTGCCATGACCTTGCCTCTGGTGTCTGCTGTCGATGGCGCCAGCAGCTCGTCCCGGATTGCCGAGCGAGTAACTCTAATCCGGTCTTTGCATTCTTAGCACATTAAAGCGGGTTAGCACACTAACGCGACAGGAGGATGCTTCCGTCTGATTTCCGGAAAGTGATCAGGTGGCGTCCGGGGCAGCCGGCAGGTTCGCGAGGGTTGCCAGCGAGGCCCGGTGCGCATCGGCCGTGCCGAAACCGATCGAGTCCGCCTTAGCGCGCTTCAGGTACAGATGGGCCGGGTGCTCCCAGGTGAAGCCGATGCCGCCGTGCAGCTGGACCATCTCTTCCGCTGCCTTGACGGCCACGTCCGAACAGACGGCCTTGGCCAGGGCAACGGCCACGGCGACCTCGGTTTCCGCGGCCGGCACTAGCCCGGCGGGTGACCCCGGGACCCCCACTTTAACGTCGCTCAGCAGCTCGGTCAGGCCCGCGAGGCCGGCGGCCGCCGAACGGGCCGCGGCACGGGCGAGGGTCACCGAGACCCACAAGTCCGCCAGCCGGTGTTTGATGGCCTGGAAGCTGCCGATCTGCCTGGCGAACTGGCGTCGTTCCTTGACATACGAGACCGTCAAGTCGAGGCACTGCTGAGCGACGCCGAGCAGCTCAGAAGCCAGGATGCCGGCACCCGCCAGCAGAGCGGAATCGACAGCCCGCGCAGCTGAATCGCCGGAGGCTATTTGCCGGGCGAGTACCCCGTCTAGGTGCAGGTCGCACAGCTGCCTCGTCATGTCGAGCGACGCGAACGGCGCCTTGCTCACTCCCTCGGCGCCGACCCGCACCTCGTAAAGCCCGAACGGGACGCCATCGGCAGGAATCAGCAGCACGTCCGCGGGCAGCGCGTCCGCGACGCCGGGTACCGTGCCGCTCAGCCGGTGCGCTCCGGGGCCGTCACCTGGCCGCGGACCGACCAGACGGGCGCCGCCAGCACTCCCCCGACCAGGAATGGCGGCGAACGGCACGGCCAGCACGGCAGTCACAGCGCCGGAGGCGAGTTCCCCGAGTAGGCCGTCCGCCCCAGCCGCGAGCAGGGCGGTGGTCGCGACGACAGCGCTGCCAAGGAACGGCACGGGCGCGACAGCGCGACCAAGCTCCTCGGCCACCACGGCGGCCTCCCGGTAGCTGGCGCCAGCCCCGCCGCCAGACTCAGGCACGAGCAGGCCGGCACAGCCAACGTCCGCTGCCAGCGTTCGCCACAACAGCTCGTCGTAGGTCTGCGCGGTCTCCGTCCTGGCCAGCACGGCGCGCCAGGCGGCCTTGTCGGTGAGCACCGCGCGGACCGCGGCGCGCAGCTCGTCTTCCGTCTCGCCGTACAGCAGATCGGCAGGCCCGCCGGGCTGTCCGACATCGGCGGCCGCAACCTGGCTCATCGGGGCAGGTCCTTCCACGGCCCGGTGTCCGCTCTTTGTTCCCTCGGCAGCCCGAGGACGCGTTCGGCGATGATGTTGCGCAGGATTTCCGACGTACCGCCCTCGATCGAATTTCCCCTCGACCGCAGGAACCGGTAGGCGGGGTTGCGCCCGAAGAAGTTCGCGCCCTCCGGCCTGCGCATCGTCCAGTCGTCGTAGCGGAGCCCGTCCGGCCCGGTCAGCTCCACCTCGAAGTCGGAGATCTCCTGGTTCAACCGGGCAAACACCAGCTTCGCGGCCGAGCCCTCCGGCCCTGGCTGCCCGGCGGCCAGCTGCTGGCGAAGCCGGATCCCGGCGAGCCTCGCGACCTCGGCGTCCGCCCACAGCCGCAGGATCCTGTCGTGCAGCCCGGGGCTGCGCAGCTCGGGCCGCTGGCGCCAGGTCCGGGCCGCCGAGGCGATCATCCCGCCCTCCCTGGGAGCCGCCCCACCGCCGATGGACACGCGCTCGTTCATCAGCGTCGCCATCGCGACCTGCCAACCCTGGCCCACCTCGCCGATCCGGTCGGCGTCCGACACCCTGGCGTCGGTGAGGAAGACCTCGTTGAACTCGGCCTCCCCGGTCATCTGGCGCAACGGCCTGACCTCGACGCCCGGCTGCCTCATGTCGAGCGCGAAGTAGGTCAGCCCGTCGTGCTTGGGCACGTCGGGATCCGTTCTCGCGACTAGCAGCGCGCGTCGCGCCACGTGAGCCGAGGAGGTCCATACCTTCTGCCCGTTGACCACCCAGTCGTCGCCGTCGCGCACCGCCCGGGTCGCGAGGCCAGCGAGGTCCGACCCGGCACCCGGCTCGCTGAAGAGCTGGCACCAGATCTCCTCGCCGGTCCAGAGCGGGCGCAGCCAGCGCTGCTGCTGCTCGGCTGAACCGCAGGCAAGGATGGTCGGCGCCGCCATGCCAAGGCCTATACCGTTCCGCTCGGGATGGTTGCCAGGCGCATGGGCGTCGGCGAAGGCGCGATCGACCGCCGTCTGGAGGGAACGGGACATCCCGCGGCCACCCAGGCCGGCCGGGTAATGCACCCAAGCCAGACCGGCGTCGAACCTGGCGCGGAGGAAGTCAAGCGGGTCGCCGCCGGTGGGGTCATGCGCCGCCAGGAACGCGGCGACCGCTGCCCGCAGGCCGTCGGCGTCCGGTGCCGCCTGCGTCTGCGTGGTCACCATGCGCCTCCCCTCGCGAGGCGGGCGGCCGCTAACAGAGCGGGCCGCCAGCCACGTAGATCACCTGACCGGACACGAAGCTCGCGCCCTCGCTGACCAGGAACGAGATCACGTGCGCGACATCCTCAGGCTCGCCGACCCGGCGAACCGGGATGCTGGCGGCACCGGCCTTCTGGAACTCCTCGAAGTCCATGCCGATCCTGGCCGCCGTCGCCGCTGTCATGTCGGTGACGATGAAGCCGGGCGCTACCGCGTTCGCGGTGATTCCGAACTGGCCAAGCTCGATCGCCAGCGTCTTGGTGAATCCCTGCATGCCGGCCTTGGCGGCGGAGTAGTTCGCCTGGCCGCGGTTGCCGAGCGCGGAACTGGACGACAGGTTGACGATCCGTCCCCACCTGGCGTCGACCATGTACTTCTGGCAGGCCTTGCTCATCAGGAACGACCCGCGGAGGTGGATGCCGAGCACCGTGTCCCAGTCGTCCAGGGTCATCTTGAACAGCATGTTGTCCCTGATGACGCCGGCGTTGTTGACCAGGACGACCGGGCCGCCTAGCTCGCCG
>JASHTT010000061.1 GCA_030040415.1 Streptosporangiaceae bacterium
TGGTGTCATAGCACCACCTAACGCACACCCATTAAATGTCATAATAGGGTGAATCGGTATATAACGTCCCGAGCGAGCCTCGCAGAGCTGGCCGACAAGGGTTTGGCTTGCCTCTTACGGCGCGTTCCGACAGACGCCGGGGCTGCGCGGGCTGCTTGGCTGTTACTCGCCCCGAGCCGGGGCATGCCAGCCGGGCAGCGGCCGGTAGCGCATCACTAGTCGCGCCTGAGGTCCAGGGCCTGAGCTGAACCCGCACCGGCAGCAGGTCAGATCCCACGTGCAGGAGCACGGTTCCGCCCGACAGAGGCCGGCCGTGCATTGCCAGTCGTGCGTGAGGTCCGGAGACCGAGCTGAACCCGCACGGGCAGATGGTCAGATCCGGCGTGCGGCAGCACCGTACCGCCTGCGCCCTCGACGCCGCGGTCAGCCAGCACGTGGTCGAGCTGCAGGACGGGCCGATCGGCCGGCCAGGTGCGGCCGGCGACCGCCGAGAGGTAGCCCGTTGTCAGCGAAGCGATCGGCCTTGGCATGTTGAGATCGCCGGCGACAACCGTCGGTCCGCGATAACCGCGCAAGCAGTGCCGAAGTCGCAGCGCCTGGATAGGGCTGAAAGGGCGATAGGTCAGGTGAGTGTTGACGAAGCGCAGCATTGTCTGGTCCGCAAGCTCGATCCAGACCACCTGTGCAAGCCGCGGGATCGTATCGCCACGGGCCGTTCCGAGGCTGATGGGGTCGCAACCGGCCACCGGCAGCGTGCTGAGCACGGCAATTCCGAGCTGACCCGGTCCGGAACTGGGTGGGAGGCCGAGATAAGCGCGGTCCGGCAGCGTGCAGAGCGGTGCGCGTAGCAGCCTGGCGCCGAGCGCGTCCGCTGCTGCGGCCAACGGGTCGGTTGCGGTCGAAGCTTGCGGCTCTGGCGCGGACCCGTCCGGCGGACGCACCACCGTCCAGGTTTCCTGCAGGGCGATGACCTGCGCATCTAGCCCGCAGATCGCGGCCGCGACGTCGAACGGCTCGCGGCCGCTGGAGAAGCCGCAGTGCAGGTTCATGCTTGCGACGGTGAACGTCGCGCCCGCCACGATGCCTCCCCCTGAGCCGCCTCTTCGGACCGCGCGTCCCCGTTAGCCCGCCGCGCCGAGACCGGGCATACCGCGATGATGGGCCGCGCAATCCTCCGGGGCCGATCTTAACCACGTCGCGATCATCAGCCGCATGTCACAGGCTGTGCACATAGCTGTGGACAAGACGTGGATAAAGGAGGGCTTCGGGGGATAACAGACGGTAGATTGTGGATGGCCAAAGAATCTTGAAAAGGTTAACGGAAGCCCTTGCGCAGCTGTCGCCGATGGCAGTAGAAATTCTTTCACCACTTGAGTCGCAAGCCACCCCGGGGGGCAACCCCAAGGGTCTGTGCGAGGACCGGGGAACCGGAAATTGTACGGTAGGTGATTCAGGAGGCGGCGCAACCAAGAGGTGGGCAGCTGAGCAATCGGCGAGTCCGTTTCGCGTAGCGCTAGTGAGGCCCCTCCATCTCATACATGGAGGGGCCTCACGCATTTAAGCCGCCGTCATGGATCATTCTGCCCGATTGACGCTTGCCGCCATCGCACCGACGCGCGGCGGCGCGCCACGAAACGATCTTGTGGCGTTCATGGGGGCGGAGTTCTTACGGTCACAGCCGTAAGAACTCCGCCCCCATGAACGAGTTTGGCGGAGCCGCGATGGCCCGTCGGCGCGACCTGGGCGTCGGGGGCCCGCACGAGCGTCGGCAGACGGCAAGTTGCGACTGCCCGCGCGAGCCGAGTGGCCGGAGCTTCTGCCATAGTTGCCGCCGTGACGACCCAGGATCCCGACCTCTCGCCGCTGGAGCACACCGCGCAAGTGCTGCGCTGGCAGGCCGACGCGTGCCGCGGGCTTGGCAGCCCGCTCTACGGCGACCTGCTCACGCACGCTGCAGACGACCTGCTGGCTGGCGGGCCGACCGCGGATGTGCTCTCCGGCCACTTGTCTGACCGGCTCGGCACTGTGCTCGCGCTCCGGATGCTGGGCGGGGCACACGCGCTCGCGCTGTCCGGTCAGGCGCCGGACCTGGCCGCATGGTATCCGTCGGCCGGAGGAGTAGCCGACGCGCGGCCGGGCAGCCCGCGAGCCTGGGCGGCGCTTCGGGGCACGATGGCCAGCCATGGTGAGGCGATCAGGTCCTGGCTCGCGCGGCCGCCGCAGACCAACGAGGTCGGCCGCGCGGCGGCCCTCCTCGGCGGGCTCCGATACGTGGCCGCTGAGGCGGAGCTGCCGATCAGGCTCGTCGAGGTCGGTGCCAGCGCGGGACTGAATCTGCGCGCGGACAAGTTCTTCGTGCCTGGTGACGCTGGCAACTACGGCGATCCAGCCTCGCCGGTCACGCTGAAGGGCGCATGGCAGGGCGACGCTCCGCCAGAGGGTCGCATCGACGTGGTCGAGCGAACTGGTGGAGATCTTGCCCCGGTCGATCCGGGGACTGCCGAGGGCAGGCTGATTCTCACCGCGTATGTCTGGCCCGACCAGTCTGACCGGCTGGAGCGCCTGCGCGGTGCGCTGAAGATCGCCGCGCGGGTGCCCGCCGAGCTAAGGGCAGAGTCTGCCTCCGCGACCCTCGCTCGTACCGAGCTTGTGCCGGGCACCTGGACTGTGCTCTGGCACTCGATCTTCCGCCAGTACCTCGACCAGGCGCAGCGGGAGGAGCTTTCCGACGGAGTCGGCGCGCTCGCCGTCGCGGCCACCCGCGCTGCCCGCTTCGCATACGTGTACCTGGAGCAGTCCAGGGCGGGAAGCTGCCCGGTCGTGCTCACGACGTGGCCCGGCGGGCACGGCCGCGTGCTCGGCAGCGCGCCCGCGCACGGCATCCCGGTGACCTGGCGGCGCGAGCACTGACCGGATAGCCTCCGCTTTCATGCTGTCGCTAATACTCGCCTGCGACGATCCGTACGACCTTGCACAGTTCATGACCGAGACGCTGGGCTGGCGGCTTGTCTTCGCCACGCCCGCCGACTCTGACGACAAGCTGGCCTGCGTCGCCCTCGCCGATAACGAGGTCATGCTGGGAACGGCGGACGAGCAGTTCCTGCCCGCCGGGTCGCGCGACCACCGCGGTGCCGGCGTGAGCATCTACGTGCAACTGCCGCCGGCCGAGGACATTGATGCCGTGCACGCGGCGCATGCTGCGGCCGGTGTCGTGACCGTGCCACTCTCGCTGCGGCCCTGGGGCGTGCTGGCGTTTAACGCCGTTATCGGCGGATACCGGTTCCTGATCACGCAACGACCCCAGAACGGAGCGGCGGACTCCGATTCCTGAAAGGTTCCCCGCCACATCACTGCACTTGTACCTTGTGTACGAGCGTCCGGTTTTCTGGCGCTTTTCGGTGAGCGGGAGGGAATCGTCATGCAGGCGGAAATCAAGGGCACCACCATGCCCGTGCTCCAGGTAACCCTGGATCAAGGAGAAGAAGTTATTTCCACGCATGGCGAGCTTGCGTGGATGACCGCGAGCATCAACATGTCGCAGTCGACGAGCCCGATAGGCTCCGGGCCCGGCGGCGGGGCCTACGGCGCAGCGGCCGCCCAGCCGAGCGGCGCGGCGGGTCCCCCTGGCCCGGGCGGCTCCGGCGGCGGAGGCGTTTTCGGCGGATTCGGCGGCGGCGGTCGCGGCGGAGGCTTGCTGGCCGGTCTTACCGGTTCCGGCGGGTCCGGTGGCGGCGGCGGAGGCGGAGGCTTCATGCAGGCCGTCAAGCGCATGGCCGGCGGGGGCGGGCTGTTTCTCACCCGGTATGGGGGTCCAGGCGCGATCACCTTCGCGGCCAAGCTGCCCGGCCACATCTTCCCTGTGGACATCGAGCCCGACCAGGCGTACCTCGTGCACCGGCATGGCTGGCTGTGCGGTACCCCCGGCATCACGCCGAGCGTTGCCTTGCAGCAGACATTCCGCGGTGGCATCTACGGCGGTGACGGGTTCATCCTGCAGAAGCTGGAGGGCACCGGCCGAGCCTGGATCGAGTTGTCCGGCGAGATGACAAGCTATGAGCTGCCGCCGGGCCAGACGCTGCTCGTGCACCCGGGCCACGTGGGCATGTTCCAGTCCAGCGTGCAATTCCAGGTCACCCGCCTGCGCGGCATCGCAAACTGGATGTTCGGCGAGGACGGGCATCACGTCGTCGTGCTGACCGGTCCTGGCAGGGTGTGGCTGCAGTCGATGCCGCTTGAGGTGCTAGCGGCCGCGCTGTCTAAGTACATCCGCAAGGACGACGACGCCACTGTGCAGTCCGGCGGGATGGGCGGCATGATCGGCGATATGCTCCGCGGCTCATAGCGCCGAGGGCTTTGCGGTGGTTCGCTACTTGTGCGCTGATCGACCGGTCGCCCTGGAGTGCAGCTTGTGGAAGGCGATGACGTCCTTCTTGCACGACTCGCACCAGTGATGGGACGCCTTGGCGGCCCGCACGGCGCTGGAGTAAGCCGTGAAGTACTTCCGTGCGCCATGTGT
Organism: Streptosporangiaceae bacterium; assembly: GCA_030040415.1. GTDB lineage: Bacteria > Actinomycetota > Actinomycetes > Streptosporangiales > Streptosporangiaceae > JAJYUU01. The sequence continues at coordinate 4,517 of JASHTT010000061.1, forward strand.
CAGGCACTGGACTAGGAATGGCATCGCCGTGCCGTCCTGATCCTGGAGCACCGGCGGGGCACTGGCCGGAGCACCGGGTACTTCCAGGTCGAGCACCTGTATCCAGCTGCCGATGTCACGGCGCACGTGCTCCCTGGCCACATAGGCCCGCAGTGGCACGGCCTCGAGGGCGGGCCGTGCTGGAGTCGGCTGCTCCGGGATGATCTCGGCAGGGGCGATCGGCAGTTCGGACCGCGCCGTGGCCCTCGGGCCCCGGCGGCGATCGAGGCGGCTGGCCTGCCGCGCCGCGATGTTGTGTGCCTCGACCTTCCGCTGCGTCTTCGTCGTCATCGTCGGGTGTCCTGTCACGCGGCCCCCTTCGGCTATCGGCTGTGAGCTCGTGTGGCTTCCGTTCCCCCGATCCGCCGGGAGGACACGGCTGGCGAGCCGGTTATCGCCGGGTTCCGGCGGGCGGCACCAACCCCGGACGCCCCGTTCCCTGGTGACGGAGGCTGAGAAGTTCCGGCACTGCGGCGTCCTGGCAGCAGCAGCGCAGGCACCAGGGCCAGCACGGTAAAGCCCGTGCCCCACCAGAACGTATCGCCGAACGCGGCGATCACGGTGTGGCCGGCCTCCAGGCGGGCGAGGATCACGACCAGGACGGCCGCTCCGAACGCGCCGCCAACCTGCTGCATGATGCGTGTCGCGCTGCTGGCGTGCGGCAGGTCGGCTTTGGCCAGTCCCTGGAACGCGCCGGCCATCACCGCGATGGTGGCGGCACCCAGCCCGGCGCCGCGGACGACCAGGGCGGCGCCCAGCACGACGATGCTGGTCCGCCCCCCGGCCAGCGCGAACGGAACGGTGCCGAGGCCGGCCAGCGCCACGCCGGCGAGAGTGACTGGCCGCGGCCCGATCTTGTCGGTTAGCCTGCCGACGATCGTGCGGGGCAGGATGCTCCCGACGCCCTGCGGCACCAGCATCAGGCCAGCGCCAAGCGCGCTGTAGCCGCGAGCCTCCTGGAAATACAGCGGCAGCAGCAACATCGCTCCGTAGATCGACAATCCGGCCAGGAACAGCAGCCCGCTGGCGCCCGCGAAGCCCGGCGAGCGGAACAGCCGAACGCTGACCAGCGGCTCGGCCGGCGTACGCAGGGCGTGCACGACGAACGCGCCGAGCAAGACGAGCCCGGCAGCGGCCGGGATGATGACCTTGGGATGGCCGAAACCAGCGCTCGTCCCGGCCTCTGCCAGGCCATAGAGCAGGCCGGCCAGTGCCGGGCAGAGCAGCAGCAGGCCGGAGACGTCGAGGCGGGCCGCAGGCCGCGTCCCGGTCGGCCGCGCCTGGCCGGGCGCCAGGCCGCGCCAGGCCAGCACCAGCGCGCCCAGGCAGATGGGCACGTTGACGTAGAAGATCCATCGCCAGCTCAGGTTGGTGATGATCAGGCCGCTGATCACCGGGCCGAGCACCGGGACCACCGCGACCGGCAGGCTGACCGACGCCATCAGCCGGCCGAGCTGGCGACCGCCCGCCGCCTGGGTCAGCAGCGTGGTGAGTAGCGGCAGCATCAGCCCGCCGCCGATGCCCTGCAGGATTCGAAAGCCGATGAGGCTCGCCACGTTCCACGCCGCGCCCGAGGCGGCCGAGCCCACGAGGAACAGGCTGAGCGAGAACAACCACGTCATCCGGCCGCCGAACCTGGCCAGCCCCCAGCCGCTGAGCGGGATCACCATGCCGAACGAGAGCAGGTAGCCGGTGATCACCCACTGGATCGACGCCACTGTGGCGTGCAGGTCGCGGCCGATGGTACCGATGGCCACGTTCACGATGGTCGTGTCCAGCAGGGACGGGATGGCTCCCGCGAGCAGGATCACGATGAGCCTGACCAGCGCCGGGTCGAACTTCTCGCGGCCGGTCGGCGGGATATCTGAGGCGGTGGTAGACGCTGCGCTCATATTTTTGACACTACACCGTACAGTTTAATTTTGTAAACTGCTCAGTGCAGGGAACGGCAGATCGGTCGGCGACTGCGTCCGTCAGGAGCTGTGTGATGGCAGGAGTAAGTGCGGGCCCGAGGCATGACACTCGGACTGCCGCTGGGGTGGTCGCCGCCCAGCCACAGCCCGGCCGGTCTGGGCCCGGTCGACCGCCGGGCGGCTCGGAGCAGAAGAAGGCGGCGATCGTAGCTGCCGCGCTCCGGCT
>JASHTT010000700.1 GCA_030040415.1 Streptosporangiaceae bacterium
CTCCGCCTTCGTGCCGCGCAGCCACGTACTTTGCGCCCCTGGCGATGAGGGCGTTCGTGACCATGAAGTTGCCGCTGCCGACCACGCCGAAGACGGTGTCAGCGCCTAGCTCGGCTAGAGCTGCCGCGACCGCGTCGCTGACCAGCATCAGGTCTTCTCCACCAGGGCGAGTACTCGGGCAGGACTGCCGGACCCACCGGTGATCGGCAGCGGGCCGGCGATCAGCACGGCGCCACTCGGCGGCAGCGAGGCGAGATTCTGCAGCTGGGTGAGCCCGAACTTGCCGGCCCCGAGCAGCGCCGAGTGGCAGGGGAACGGCGGGTCGAAGGAATGCGCCGCGCCCGCGTCAGTGCCGACAGTCTCTACGCCGATACCGACGAGCGGCGCCTCGTCGGCCAGCCACCGGGCGCACTCCACCGAGACCCCGGGCGTATGCGGCCCGGACTCGTCGGCGTTCAGGAACTCCTGCTGGCTAGCCGACCGGGCGTCCCAGCCGGTCCGGTAGAGCAGCCAGCCGCCGTCCGGCAGCGGGCCGTGGTCGGCCTCCCACTGCTTGATGTGCCCCACTTCAAGAAGAAAGTCATTGTTTGCCGCAGCTTCCTTGCTGAAGTCAAGGACCACGGCCGGCGCGATCATGCAATTGAGGGGAACGGACGCCACGTCTTCGCGGCCCGCGCCTGTGATCCAGTGCACAGGGGCGTCGAAGTGCGTGCCTGTGTGCTCGCCGGTGCTGATGTTGTTCCAGTACCAGGCCGGGCCGCGGTCGTCGTACCGGCTGATCTCCTGCAGCGAAAAGGAGACCGTGTTCGCGAACGGCTCGGGCAGCTGGATCACTGGCGTGGTGGCCTCCAGCCTGGCCGTTAGGTCGACAATCGTGACCGTCGATGACCTGATGGCAGCGATGAGCTGGTCGAGCACGGGCATGCGGATCCTCCGGCTAGGTCGGGGGGCTGGGCGTGCAGCACCAGCCTGCCGCAGCCGGCCCGGGCAGGGAAGTGTCACCGGTCCAACGGGCCGGAACCGTCACGCAGAATAGAGGCATGACGAAGCCCGTGACGAAGGCCGAGACGCTGGTAACCGACGACGGGGTCCCCATCGAGGCGGTGCACCTGGCCGGTGATCGCAGCCTGGGGATCGTGGTCGCACACGGGTTCACTCAAGACTGGCAGCGGCCAGGAGTGCGGAAGGTGGCAAACCGGCTCAACAGGTTCGGCGGAGTAATCGTCTTTGACTTCCGCGGGCACGGCAGGTCGGGCGGCAAGTCCACGCTGGGCGACCGGGAGATCAAGGACCTGGATGTCGCGATCAGGCACGCACGCGAACTCGGCTACCAGCGGATCGCTAGCGTCGGGTTCTCGATGGGTGCATCGATAGTGCTCAGGCACGCAGCGCTCATTGGCGGGTCGGACGCGGTCGTCTCGGTGAGCGGGCCTGGACGCTGGTACTACCGCGACACGCTGCCGATGCGCCGGGTGCACTTCGCGGTGGAGCACACGCTCGGCCGCATCGTCGCTAGGACCTTCCTCAATACCAGGATCAGTCATGGCCGGTGGGATCCCGTTCCGCTGCCGCCCGCCGACGCCGCCGCGCGGGTTGCGCCGACGCCGCTCCTGATCGTGCACGGAGACAAGGACGCATTCTTCCCGGTAGAGCACGCTGAGCAGCTATTCGAGGCGGCCAGTCAGCCGAAGGAGCTATGGATCGTGCCTGGCTTCACGCACGCCGAGTCCGGCGCGTCGCACGCTCTGCTGGACAGGATCGGCCGCTGGACCCAGGCGGCCACCGCGGTCGACGTCATCCAAGGGCCGGTCGGCTCCGGCTCAATCGGCCCGGGCACGGCCGACGCCGGCGCGGCCAGTCCTAACGCCGCAGCCTGACCGGCAATTCGGGACCGGCGGGCCTGCCTAGCCGAGTGTCTTGAAACCCCAGTTCAGCATCCTGGCAGCCGCGGTGAAGCGGCTGTACTGGTTGGATGCCGTGCTGTTCAGCACGACGCCGAGCAGCACGTGCGTGCCTCGCTTGGCCTCGAACAGCAGGCAATAGCCCGCGCCCAGGGTGAACCCTGTCTTGATGCCGATGGTTCCGGGATAACGCCGCAGCAGCAGGTTCGTGTTCGCCCAGGCATAAGCCTTGTGCGCGCTGGTAGCGGCGATGTAGTGGGTCCGCTGGCCGACGATCTCACGGAACAGCTTCAGCTTCATGGCGGCCTCGGCCATGATCATGAGGTCGGGCGGGGTCGAGTACGTCGTGTACTCCGTCGGCCAGGGCAGGCCGTCGAAATTCGCGAAGTGCGTGTGGGTCATGCCGAGTTTGCGCGCTGTGGCATTCATCTTGCGCACGAAGGCGCGCCACCCCGGGCCGTAGGAGTAGGCGAGGAGGTAGGCAGCATCGGCGCCGGACGGCAGTAGCAGGCCCTCGAGCAGTTGCCGGCTGGTCAGCACGTCGCCAGGACGCAGCCCGGCGCTCCCGGCGTCGTGCTCGGCGGCATAGTTCTCGGCGGCTTGGGTCACCGTGATTTTCCGGTTCAGGTGGCCGGACTCGATTACCACGATCGCGGTCATGACCTTGGTGATGCTGGCTATGGGCCGCTCGGTGGCCAGGTCGCGGCTCCACAGCCGCCGCCCCGACGCGAGGTTGATCAGTTCCGCCGCGCGGGCGACGACCCTGTATGGGCCGCGTGCACGCACGGCAGTGGCCGCGCCTGCTGAGGGCGCGAGTGCTGCTGTGCCGAGCGCCCCTGCCAGGACGCAGGCGACCGTGAGGCTAGCCAATCGGGAAGATAGGCGCATCATGCCCCCCAGAACGGATGGGGCAAAGACTAGCAGCAGCCTGCCCGTTCCGCCCGGAATGCGGCGACCGGCCCCATTACCAGCCGGTGGGCAAGGGCATGCCTTCGGTGTAGCCAGCGGCGCTCTGCACGCCGACTACTGCCCGCTCGTACAGCCGGTCCAGCGTGTCGGCGCCCGCGTAGGTGCAGGCGCTGCGCAGGCCGGCAGTGATGCTGTCGAGCAGGTCCTCCACGCCGGGCCGCTGCGGGTCCAGGTACATCCGGGAACTGGAGATGCCCTCTTCGAACAGTTCCTTTCTGGCCCGCTCGAACGGCGAGTCCGCGGCGGCGCGCAATCGCACCGCCCGGGCCGAGGCCATTCCGAAGCTCTCCTTGTAAAGCCGTCCGTCCGCGTCCCTGAACGCGTCTCCCGGTGACTCGCAGGTACCGGCGAACCAGGACCCGATCATCACGTTGGCCGCCCCGCCCGCCAGCGCGAGCGCCACGTCACGCGGGTGCCGGACGCCGCCGTCCGCCCAGACGTGCCGGCCGAGGCGCCTCGCCTCGGCGGCGCACTCAAGGACCGCGCTGAACTGCGGTCTGCCCACGCCGGTCATCATGCGAGTCGTGCACATCGCGCCGGGACCGACGCCGACCTTGACGATGTCGGCGCCAGCGGCCACCAGGTCGGCGACGCCCGCGGCGGTGACCACGTTCCCGGCCACCAGTGGGACCGGCGGGCTCAGTTCCCGGACGGCGCGCAGCGCCTGGAGCATCTTGTCCTGATGCCCGTGCGCGGTGTCCACGACGAGCAGGTCGGCTTCGGCGTCGAGTAGCAGCTTGGCCTTGCCGGCCACATCGCCGTTGATTCCGATGGCGGCCGCTACCCGCAGCCTGCTGCGGTCGTCGACGGCCGGCCTGTAGAGGGTTGCGCGCAGCGCCCCTGTCCTGGTCATGATGCCGACGCAGCGGCCGTCCGCGTCGACCACCGGCGCCACCCGGTGCCTGCCGTCATGCAGCAGGCCGAACGCACGCTCTGGGTCGATGCCGGCGGGCAGCGTCAGCGGCTCGGCCGACATGACGTGGCTGAGTTGGGTGAACCGGTCGACGCCGTTGCAGTCGGCGTCGGTCACGATGCCGACTGGCCTGCCGTCGTCATCCACGACGACGATCGCGCCGTGCGCGCGTTTGGGTAGCAGGCTGAGAGCGTGCCCGGTAGTCGCCGTCGGCCCGAGTGTCAGCGGCGTGTCGTGCACCAAGTCGCGTGACTTCACCCAGGAGATCACCTCGGCGACGACATCTGCCGGAATGTCCTGCGGCAGAACGGCGACGCCGCCCCGGCGAGCCACCGTTTCGGCCATCCGGCGGCCCGCTACCGCTGTCATGTTCGCCACCACGACAGGAATGGTCGCGCCGCTGCCATCCCGGGTGGTGAGGTCGACATCCAGCCTCGACCCGACCGACGAGCGGCCAGGCACCAGGAAGACATCGCTGTAGGCAAGGTCTTGCGCTGCTGGGTCGCTGAGAAATCGCACGTCTTCTATTGTCGCGCGTGGCGGCTACGGGCCGAGAACTCGCGTCAGGTAGTCGTTCCCGAATCGGCGCTCGGGATCAAGGCGGTCCCGCAGGGCGACAAAGTCGCCGAAGCGGGGGTAGACCTCGGCCAGGTAGGCGGCGTCCCTGGTGTGCATCTTTCCCCAGTGCGGCCGCCCGCCGACAGACGTCATCACCGCCTCCACATCCCGGAAGTAGTCCTCGTGTGCGGTCGCGTGGAAGACGTGTATGGCGATGTACGCGCTGTCCCGGCCGTACGCGGTCGACAGCCAGACCTCGTCGGGCGGCGTGACGCGAACCTCGATCGGGAAGCTGATCCGCCAGTCCCTGCGCCGGAACAGCGCGCGTACCTCGGCTAGCACGTCCGACAGCGCTGCCCGGGGTATCGCGTACTCCTCCTCCTTGAACCGCACCCGCCGCGGACTGGTGAAGACGCGGTAGGCCGCATCGGAGTAGCTCCTGGCACCCAGCGCCTTCGCCGCAATGGCGTTGACGGTAGGAATCACCGCAGGGGCCCGCTTGCCGATACGGCAGGTGGCGCCGAAAAGGGAGTTAGACAGAACCTCGTCGTCCAGCAGATAACGCCAGCGCGGCAGCGGGCTGGCCGGACCGTCGGTGCGGTTGTTGCGCTTTGTCAGGCAGCCTTCGCTGTGCGGGAACCAGTAGAACTCGAAGTGCTCGTTGTCGGCGGTGAACTCGTCGAGCCGGCTGATCACCTGCGACCAGGTCATCGCTTCCTCGCGGGCCGCCAGCAGGAAGGCTGGCACGACGGCGAAGGTAACTGCAGTCAGCACGCCAAGCGCGCCGAGCCCGACGCGGGCCGCGTCGAGCAGGTTAACATCGCCCCCGTCGGAGCCGGTTACGCCGCCGCCCGGCAACTCCCGCGTGCACGTCACGAGCTGGCCGTCGGCTAGCACCAGTTCCAGGCCCGCTACCTGCGCCGCCATGCCGCCGACGTCGCGGCCGGTGCCGTGCGTGCCGGTCTGCACAGCCCCGGCGACCGTCTGCACCTGGATGTCACCCATGTTGGCTAGCGACAGGCCTCGCGCTAGCAACGCCTCGTTGAGCGCCCGGAGCGGACAGCCTGCCTCGACCGTCACGGTGCCAGCTTCGGGGTCGACCGCCCTGACGCCGGTCAGTCGGCCGGGCAGCAGCAGCACCCCATCGGTGGCCGCTACCGGGGTGAATGAGTGTCCGGTCCCGGCCATCCGGACGCGCTCACCGTCCTGTGCGGCCCGCAGTACCTGCTCGGCCACCTCCTGGACAGACGATGGGGTGACGACGCGGCGAGGCCCGGCAGTCACGTTCCCCGCCCAGTTGTGCCAGCTTGCAGGCCTGGCGCCGGACGCCGGTGGACTCTTCATTCAGCCATTGTGCCGCTTGTGCATCAGAGGTCGGGACTGAGCACTCCAAGCCCCTTGGCATATGGCGCGACAGCGCCCCGACAGTTGGCGGGTGGGCTGCTGCGGCAACTGAACGCGGCGGTTAGGGTGGACGAGTTATGGGACGATTCTCGGCCCGGCAGGTGGCCGTTGTCGGTGCGGTCGCCGTGCTCGGGCTCACGGTGCACCTTGGTGTGCCACATCCGGTCCGGCTGGGGACAGCCAGACCGGGGTACGGCCAGGGCCGTCTGGCCAGTGGCGGCGCTGCGCGAGGTGCTGGCCGGGCTTCCGTGGTCGCGCCGATGGCGGCCATACTGCCCGCATCCGGGGCAATGTTCGCCCCGGTCCAGCCCGCCCCGGGCGCCGGCCAGGCTCGCGCGGGAGGCAGCGGCCGCTCCAGGCGGCTGGTAGGCCAGGCCGCCTCGTTTCACCAGATCATCCTTCCCGACCTGCTCGTGGTCGCACCGCGTGGCCTGACGGCGCAACAGCTGACGCGGCTCAGGGCGATCACTGGCGTCCGCGACCTGATCGCTTTCGACGGGGCCCAGATCAAGATGGCTGGCCGGGCCGTGAACGTGATCGGGGTGGACCCGGCGACGTTCCGGTCCTGGGTCCCGCTGCGCACGGCGTCAGACCAGGCGTTCTGGACGCAGCTCAGCCGGGGCGACTTCGTCGCGTCGTCCGGCGCTGGGCTCGCGCTGCGACCGGGCGACGACTACCGACTGGTTGGTGCATCGCAACGGGTGATCCGGTTTGGCAGCGCAGCAGATCTCGGGCTGGCCGGTATCGACCTCGTCGTGAACGAGCAGACCTCAGCCAGGCTTGGCCTGGTCCGCCGGGTAGCAGGGCTGATCAGCGCCCCCGGCGTGGGGCTGGCGACCCTCACCCGCAAGGTGTCGGCAGTGCTCGGCCCGTCGGGCAAGATCGAGGTGCTGCGTAGCCAATCGCTGCCGGTCGCAGAAGTGCCTGCGGGCAGCAAGCCGACCACCTACCTGCAGCTGTTCAAGGCCTCTGCGGCGGAGTACTGCCCAGGGCTGTCGTGGACGGTCCTGGCAGCCATCGGTCAGATCGAGAGCGCGGACGGCACCAACATGGGGCCATCGAGCGCCGGGGCGCTAGGCCCAATGCAGTTCCTGCCCTCGACGTGGGCTGTGTGGGGGATCGACGGCTTCGGCGAGACCGGCACGCCGAATGTGATGAACCCCTTCGA
>JASHTT010000701.1 GCA_030040415.1 Streptosporangiaceae bacterium
CGGTTGGGGATTCGCGGCGGGCGCAGAGCTCAGCTGCGGGTGGTCAGGCCGGCCGGGCGGTGCCGCCGACAGCGGCCAGCGGATGGCGGACCCTTTCGCCCGAACCGTCACGGCGGCCGGTGGCAGGTGGCAGGTCTACCGGCGTGCCCGCTTCCGTCGCGCCGCGCGCGGGCGCGGGCCCGGCCCAGGCGAGCACAAGGGCGTCTTCGCCCTTGAGGAACCGGTGGCAGCGCACACCACCGGTCGCCCTGCCCTTACCCGGGTACTCGGCGAACGGGGTGACCTTGACGGTAGCCGCCGCCGTGCCGGGCAGGTGACCGGCGCTGCCGGCGACGGTCGCGACAACGCTCGTGGTGCTCTGCTGCGGAGCGACGGCGCCGAACCAGATGACGCTCGCTCGCGCGGCCAGCCGGATGCCTGCCATCCCCCCGGCCGCCCGGCCCTGCGGCCGGACGGCTGCGGCCGGGAACCGCAGTAGCTGGGCGTCGGAGGTGATGAACGTCAGCTCGGCGTCGTCGTTGTCGAGCTGGACCGCGCCGACCACCCGGTCGTCGTCTCGCAGCGCGATCACGTCGAACTCGGCGGCGTTCTGCGGATAGTCCGCCGCGACGCGCTTGACGACTCCCTGCGCGGTACCGAGCGCGAGCCCGCCGACGGCGAAGTCGGCGGCGACGATGGCCACCACCGTCTCGCTTGGTCCGGTGGTGACGAATTCGCTGACCGGAGCGCCGCCGGACAGGGCCGGGGAGTGCGCGCTCGGCGGAAGCGCCGGCAGTTCGAGCACGCCCAGCCTGATCAGTCGGCCGGCCGAGGTGAGAACGCCGATCGTGCCGCGTGTCGTCGCCGCGACCGAAGAGACTATGACGTCGTGCGCAGCACGCGGTCCCGCCTCGCCGGTCGCGCCGGGGGACGGCCGCGAGGGGGGAGTGACACGTTCCCCGTCATTGTCGTCCAACGGAAGGGTGTCCTCGGCCGGCGGAGTGCGGGCGGCCGTGCGGGCCAGCAGGCCGGCTGATGACAACAGCACCAGGCACGGCTCGTCTGCCACTTCCAGCGGCACGGCCGCCGTCCTGGCCGCGCCAGTACCTTCCAGCAGTACGGTGCGGCGCGGCGTGGCGAACTTCTCGCTCACCGCGGCCAGCTCAGACGAGACAAGCTCGCGCAGCCTGTCCTCGGATTCAAGGATCGCGGTGAGCTCGGCGATCTCGGACTGCAGCTCCTCGCGCTCGCGTTCCAGCTCGAGCCGGTCGTACCGAGTGAGCCTGCGCAGCGGCGTGTCGAGAATGTACTGGGCCTGCACGTCGGTCAGGTCGAAGACGGCGATCAGCCGTTCCCTGGCGGCGGCCGCGTCGTCGCTCGACCGGATCACCTGGATGACCTCGTCGATGTTAAGCAGCGCGACGATCAGGCCGTCGACCAGGTGCAACCGGTCGGCGCGCTTGGTGCGGCGGAACTGCGTACGACGGCGCACCACGCCAATCCGGTGGTCCACGTATATCTGCAGCAGCTCCAGCAAGCCGAGGGTCTTCGGCTGGCCGTCCACCAGCGCCACGTTGTTGATGCCGAAGCTCTCCTCGAGCGGTGTCAGCCGGTACAGCTCGTCGAGCACGGCTTCCGGCACGAACCCCGACCGGACCTCGATGACCAGCCGCAGTCCGCTGTGCCTGTCGGTAAGGTCCTTGCAGTCGGCGACGCCGCTGAGCTTCCTGGCCTCGAGCAGGTCCTTGATCCGCTGCATGACCCGCTCGGGTCCGACCCCATAGGGCAGCTCGGTGACGACAATCCCGTTCCGCCTCGCGGTGAGCTTCTCGATCCGCGCTGTTGCCCTGGTGCGGAACGTGCCGCGGCCCGTCAGGTAGGCGTCCCGGATGCCGTCCAGGCCTACGATCTTGCCGCCGGTGGGCAGGTCGGGGCCGGGCACGAAGCGCATCAGCGTGTCGAGGTCCGCGTCCGGGTTCGCGATCAGGAACCGGGCCGCCGCTACGACCTCGCCGAGGTTGTGCGGCGCCATGTTGGTCGCCATGCCGACCGCGATCCCGGCGGCGCCGTTGACCAGAAGGTTCGGGAACGCTGTGGGCAGCACTTCCGGTTGTGTCTCGGTGCCGTCGTAGTTCGGCACGAAGTCGACGGTGTCCTCGTCCAGCGACGCGATCAGTTCCATGGCAGCCGCAGACAGCCGGGCCTCGGTGTACCGCATGGCGGCCGGCGGGTCCTCCGCGGTGCCGAAGTTGCCGTGCCCGTCAATCAGCGGCAGCCGCATCGCCCACGGCTGCCCCATCCGCACCAGCGCGTCGTAGATGGCGCTGTCACCGTGCGGGTGCAGGCGGCCCATCACGTCGCCGACCACGCGTGCGCACTTCACGTGCGCCCGGTCGGGCCGCAGTCCCATCTCACCCATCTGGTACAGGATCCGGCGCTGGACCGGCTTCAGCCCGTCCCGTGCGTCTGGCAGCGCGCGCTGGTAGATGATCGAGTAGGCATACTCGAGATAGCTGGCGCGCATCTCGTCGGTGACATCAATGTCGACGATGTTCTCCTCGAACTCCTCGTCGCCGGTGTCGCCGTCGCTGCTGCCCGGTCCGCGCCCGCCGCGGCCTGCGGTCGTCGTAGTGCGTCTGGCCATGCCGCCATTCTGCCGCTCATCGCTGGCCCGCAGCGTGCGCCGCGCAGGCCGGCGCGGCGCGGCCGGCTCCGCGCCGCCCGTAGCGCGGCTGCTGGCGGTTCGTTGCGCGGTTCCTGGGGTTCGTCGCACGACTAGTTACGGCCCGTTCGCGGCAGGTTTGGTTGGCGGCTGACATCCGAACGTCGGCGCGGTGCGTCGTATGGCAAGCGCGGACTTTTCTGTATGATCGACCCGTGGGGGTGCAGTCGTGCTGCCCGGCGCAGTCGCGATGATTTTGACGGTTGCCTTCGTCGTCGTGGCGGTTTTGCTGTGCGTGGCGGCGCTCCTGGTGATACTCGGAACGGCGAACGTTTACCTCTCCGGGCCCGAGGCGATCGAGCGTGACGGCCTGGCCCGGGGCAGGCGGGCACCGCGCTGGTCGCTGCCTGACGAGTCGGGCGCGATGCACACGTCGCCGCCCACCGGCTCGCTGCAGCTCGTGCTCTTCGCTGACCACTCGCTGAAGTCGTTCCCCTCCGTTATCAGCGGCGTGCGCGAGCTCATCGCCGGCGATCCTGGCTTGGCGACCGTGGTTCTGCTGAGCAAGCGGAACGACCTGGTGGGCGCGGTGCTTGCCATGAACGGGTTAGCCGGGCTGCCGGTGCTGACCGGTTCGGCTGCTCTGTATGCGGATTACAACGTGCGGGTCGGGCCGTTCGCGATCTTCGTTGACTCGGCTGGCCTGGTCCGGGCGTCTAGCCTGGTCAACCACGACTGGCAGGTGGCCAAGCTGCGACAGGTGGCCGGCCTCGAGATCTCGGCGGACGAGCGCGCAGCCGCGCGCCGGCGGTGGCCACACCGCGGTCTCGCCCGGACGGCGGTGTAGGTACCGTGTCGGCAGCGATCCTCGGGGCCAAGGCGGCGCTCGCCGTCATGCTGGTCGTCGCTGGCGCGGCCAAACTGGCCGACATGAACGGCTTCGCTGCGACGGTGCGGCTGTTCCTGCCGCCCGGCGTCGCAGCGCAGCGCTGGCGGTTGCAGGCTGCAGTTGCTGTCGCGGCAGTTGTGGCGGCTGGCGAACTGCTGCTCGGCGGCGCGAGCCTCACCACGCCGGCCGTCGCCTGGCTGAACCTCGCCGTGCTGGCGGTGGCGTCCTCCTTCGTCGTCGTGTCCGGCGTCGGTTATGCGTTCCACCGGGGCCGGTCCTGCCGCTGCTTCGGGGCACTGTCGCAGCGCACGTTCGATCTGCTGGGCATCGGCAGGGCCGTGGTGATCGCCGGCCTGGCCGCCCTGGCTGTGCCGGCGGTTCCCGGCTCGGTCATCAAGCTCACCCTCGCCGACCAGGGCCTGCTGCTGGCCGCCGCCGTGGTGCTCGGCTGCCTGGCCTTCACCGCCGCCAGGTGCCTGGCGATAACCAGCCAGGCGATGGCACGGAGGTTGTCGTGATCCGTATTCCGCTCTACCTGGCCATCGCTCAGTGGGCGCTGCTGGCGTGCCTGGCGTTGCTGCTCGTAGTGGCCTACCGGCAGCTCGGGCGCGTCCTCGGGCAGTCCCGTACCCATCCGGAGCTGGGGCCGCAGACCGGAGCCAGACCCGGCCGGATCGGCTATGAGCGCCTGTCGCCGGCCGGCGGGGCGGAGGCGGACGGCCGCCGACCGGCCCCGGTGCTGCGCACCTTCGTGCCCGGTGATGGCGAGCCAGCGCTTGTGGCCTTCGTCGACCCGACCTGCCCGTCGTGTGAGGGTCTGGTGGCCGTGCTTGACCGAGCGAAGCAAGGTGGCGAGCTGGACGGCGTCCGGGTGCTGTTGCTGACCACCGACCCGCCCGCCTACCTGCAGATCTCGGCCGCCTTCCGGGACACCGCCCTGGAGATCGGCCGACCGCTAGACGACGCGGAGCTGGCGGCCTACAAGCCGTCGGCGACGCCGCTTGTAGTTGCGCTCGACGCGGCCGGCGTAGTCCGCGCGGCGGGTACGGCCGCACGGCAGGGCGAGGTGCGAGCCATGATCTCGGCTTGCCTGCTGCCGCCGCCCGCCCAGCTGCTTCCAGTGATCTAGGCACGCAGAACCGACGTAGGGGGAGAAAACGACGATGCGATGGACTCGATGGGGGGCGGCGCTCGATGCCCGAGTCGGCGACGTGGCCGAGCGCGCCGCCAGGAGACTGAGCCGCCGCGATGCCATGCGCAGCGCGGTGGTGACCGGCACCGCGGGCCTGGCCTCGCTGTCACTCGGCCGCAAGCCGTCAAGGGAGTATTCCGAGCCGTGCGACTGCGGCCCCACCAGGCGCTGTTCCGGATGCCCCGGCATCGGCTGTCCCTCCGGCCAGCACCTGTGCAAGGGCTCGTCGACGAGCAACTGTTTCAACAACCAGGGCTACCGGTGCGAGTGGCCGAACGGGACCTGGATTGCCTGCATGAACCTGGGCAACGGATACGGCTACAAGATCTGTTACGACTGCATCGGCAAGGCCGGCTGCCCGGACTGGTGTACCTGCCTGAGCCAGTGCATCTGCTGCTATTGCGAGTCGGTGGCCGACCTTAAGGCCGAGCAGCGCCGGCTCGAGGCCACCGGCCTGCCAGGCTGATCGGGCGCGTCCGGTGACGGCGCTCGTTGCGCTGGAAGCCCTGGCAGTCGTGCTGGCCGCGGTCAACGGCTTCGGCAAGGCGTACTCGCCTTGAGGTGTCAACTCGGCGGCATCTTTGGCCGTCGGCCTTCCGGTCGGGAGGGTCGCTCGCGTACTAGCCGTTGTCACTGTCTACGCCGTGCCCGCGATTGCTGCCTGGGCTGTACTCGGCGCGTTGCTCGGCGCGCTGCCGCTGACCCGGCCCGCGCTCGTGCTCACGACGGCCTACGCGGTGTGTTACGGCGTGACCGAGGTCGCGGGCAGGCAGCGGCTGCGAGCGCCAGGCACCTCCTGGCAGGTGTCGCAGACGATGGTCATCAACTCCCCGCGCTGGCGCCGCATCCTGGTCTGGGGCTCGGTCCTCGGGCCTGGGTTCGCCACCCGCAACCCCTACGCGGGGTTCTGGCTGCTGCCGCTGATCGTCGCCAGCGCTGGCGGAGTCCGGGCCGCGGTGTCGCTTGCCGTCGTGATCGGCTTCGCGCACGGCGCCGGCCGGGCACTCGCCTTGCTGCGCGACGCCGGGCCGTCAGCCGGACGGGACCCGATGCGCATGGTGCTCGGCTCCATGCGGTGGCGTCTCGTCGACGGGCTCATCCTGCTCGTCATTGCGGGCGCGGCAGGAGTGGCGTGTGCAGCAGCCCTGTTATCCAGCCCCATCTAGTTATCGGCCAGACGCACGATCCGGTCAGCCCGGCATCTCTACGAAGGAGCAGATATGCGCAAAGTCCTGGTCACCGCGATAGCTGCAGCGTGCGCGGCGACCCTCGCCAGCGGCCTGTTCGTGACGGCCGCGCAAGCGAGCCGCACGGCATCCGCAAGCTCGAGCGGCACTGAGACGTTCCGGATCATCAGCGTGAACGCCAGCTTGCATCGGGAGAGCACGCTCGCCTACGGCCACTTCACAGACGGCGGCTACACGGTGACCGGCAAGCTGAACCCGACGACGCTGGACGCTACCGCCCAGATGGTCTACCCGGACGGCAGCTTCATGGTGTACGAGCACGTCACCAGCCAGTACCTGCCGCTGCCAACGCCGCAGTGCGAGGTGTTTGAAACGATCAAGGGCACTTACACGCTGGGGGACGGCACCGGTGCCTACACGAACATCAGCGGATCAGGCAGCTACGAAACCAAGATGACCGCGGTGGTCAGCAAGACCAACGGCGAGTGCGGTGGCTCGATGATCGTCTACCAGGAGATCACCTCGGCGGGCGGTCCGGTCAGCACCTAGCGCCGCCAGTAGCCGCCTGCGCGGCCGCCGGCCCTCACGTGGCTGACAGGCCGCCGTCGACCCGGATCGTCTGGCCGGTCAGGTAGTCGCTGGCCGGCCCGGCGAGGAACACCGCCGCGCCGGCGAGGTCGTCCGGCAGGCCGTTGCGCCCGATCATCGTCCGGGCGGCCAGGGCAGCTACCCGGGCCGGGTCGGCGGACGCCTCGGCGGTCAGCGGGGTGATCACGAATCCTGGGCAGAGCGCGTTGCAGCGGACACCGCCATGAGCCCAGGCTTCGGCCTGCGACCGCGTCAAGGCGGCGAGGCCGCCCTTGGCAGCGCCGTAGCCGCCGCTGTTGCCGAACGCGCGCTCGGCCTGCTGGGACGTGACGTTGACAATCCGGCCCCAGCCGCGGGCCGCCATCTGCGGGCCGAATCGCTGGCCGAGCAGGAACGGCGCGGTGAGGTTGACGGCTATCAGTTCGTCCCATTGCGCGGCCGTCAGTTCCGCCAGCGGCGGGCGCAGGTTCACCCCAGCACAGTTCACCAGGATGTCCGGTGCCCCGAAGACCCCCTCGGCCTGTTTCGCAGCGCGGTCGAGCGCCACCCGGTCGGCTAGGTCCGCGCTGACCCAGCCTGCCCTTGCGCCGGCCGCCTGCAATTCCGCCACGGTGTCGGCGAGCGGCTCCGGCCTGCGGGCGACGAGCACGACAGACGCCCCAGCGCGGCCGAAGGCTAGCGCGATCGCCCGGCCGATGCCCGAACTGCCGCCGGTCACCACGGCGACGCGTTCGCCGAGCGAGAAGAGCCGGTCGAGATAGGAAGTCATGGTCTATTACATTCCTGGAAAGGGAACGGGTGGCGTCGGGGAGCATGTCGTCGGGACGGCTGGTCAGCGTCAACCGGACGAGACTATTCGTCGACGATCGCGGCGACATAGGCGCACCGCCCGTGTTGTTCGTGCACGGCGGCCCGGGCCAGGGCTGTTACGACTTCATGTACGCGCAGGGCGACTTGCTCGCCCGCAAGCTGCGGGTCATCGGCGTTGACCAGCGCGGCACGCTGCGCTCCGATCCGCTGCCGGCCGTGCCGCCGCTATCTGCCGAGCTTCTGGTCGCCGACTTCGAGGCGCTGCGTGCGAGGCTACGGATCGAGTCATGGGCGGTGCTCGGCCACTCGGCCGGCGCGGGCTACGCGCTGCGCTACGTCACTAGCCATCCGGGTGCTGTCCGCGGCGTGATCTTCGACTGCCCGTGCTGGGACGCCGACATGAGTGACAGGTACCGGCTGCCAGTGGTCGCTCGCCGGCTGGAGGAACTCGGTCAGCTACCAGACGCGGAACGGTGCAGGGAACTGGCGGCCAAATCCGGCCGGCTGACGTTCAGTGACGGCACGCGGCAGGCGATGCAAACTCTCGGCGCACACTACCTGGAGCAGTTCTTCCACGACCGGGGTGCCGCGGCCGGCTTCACCGCGCTGCTGGAGGCTTCCGGCCTCACGCCTGAGCAGTGGCAGCGCGGCAACTCGCACTGGCCGCTGCGCGCCGCCATGTACGAGTCTGTGCTGCCGCTGCTCGCCCGGGTGCGGCGGCCAGCGTTGCTGATGCGCGGCCAAGACGATCTCGTCACCACGCCGGACATGATCGCGGCATTTGAGCGGACGATAGCTGGGGCCGTCGTCCGGACCTTTGGTTCGTCTGGTCACTTCGGCTATCTGGAAGAACCCGCCGAGTACGGCGCCGCGGTCACCGAGTTCGTGCTGGCGCACGCCGGCTGAGGGCGGACAATAGCGGCAGGAGGACTGGTGAACAGTTCCATCGCAGTGGAGGCCCTGGCCGTGGCGGTGTCGGCCGGCGTTCCCGTGCTGCTGTGGGGCAGCCCGGGGACCGGCAAGACATCAGCTGTTGTCGCGCTGGCGGACGGGCTGGGCTGGCCGGTCGAGGTGGTGATCGGGTCGATACGAGAGCCGTCGGACTTCGCCGGGCTGCCGGTCGTGATCGACGGCGCGGTGCATCTCGCGCCGCCGCGGTGGGCGCAGCGGCTCAGGGACGCCGAGCGCGGCCTGCTGTTCCTCGACGAGCTGACCACCGCACCGCCGGCCGTGCAGGCCGCGATGCTGCGGGTGATCCTGGAACGGGTCGTCGGTGATGTCACGCTGCCGCCCGGAGTTCGTGTCGTGGCCGCCGCCAATCCCCCTGAGCAGGCCGCCGACGGCTGGGAACTGGCACCGCCGCTGGCTAACCGGCTCGTCCACCTGGACTGGCCGGTCGAGGCGAAATCGGTGGCACGCGGACTCGCGGTGGGCTTCCCGACGCCCGTGCTTGTCGGCTTGGAGCAGCG
>JASHTT010000702.1 GCA_030040415.1 Streptosporangiaceae bacterium
TCAGTCGCGGCAGGGTAAGACCCTCTGGGAGCACGACCTGACGCAGCAGTCAGCAAGAGGTGAGGAGATCGGAGCCATGCGAGTAGCACTAGTGCGGGAGTTTGGCGGGATCGACAGCCTTGACCTAGCCGAACTGCCAGACCCTGCACCGGCGGCGGGTCAGGCGCTGGTCCGGATTCATGGCGCGGGTGCCGACCCATGGGACGTCGGGTCTCTCAGCGGCGCTTTTCCAGGGGTTTCCCTGCCGTTCGTCCCAGGCCAGGAAGTCGCCGGCGTGGTGGAAGCCGCCGGTGACGGCGGCCGGGCGATCTCGATAGTCCTGAGTGATCCTCCAGCCGAGCTTGAGCGCGGCATCACTGGCCAGTCGTTCGCCGCTAACCCCGACCGGCCGAGGCTGGAAGAACTGGCTCGCCTAGTCGATGCCGGCGAGCTACGTCCACAGGTCGAGGCGGTGCTTCCGCTGGAGCAGGCCCGTGAGGCGCTAGCGCGCGTGGCTTGCGGGCACACCCGGGGCAAGATCGTGCTGGAGGTGGCGCACTAACCGACGCCAACCAGGTCAAGCGCTACCACTTAGCCGCCTCGGCAGACCGGCGCTGCCTGACCGGGCCGGCGGCTGGCGCCGTCCCCCGAGGGCCAAATCCAAGGACACGACACCTCGACCAGGAAGGCAACGCCATGTCGAACATCACTGCACTGATGGATCGCAACAAGGCCTTCGCCGGCAGTGGCGCCTGGCAGAACACCCCCCGTCTCCCGTTCCTGCCGTTCAAGGCCCTGTACATCATCACCTGCATAGACCCGCGGGTCGACCCCGCTGACTTCCTCGGACTCGAGTTCGGCGACGCGATCGTGGCGCGGGCGGTCGGCGGGCGCGTGAACGACGCGGTCATCCGGGACTTGTCGTACATCGGGTACCTTGTCGAGGCCAAGGCCCCCGAGGGCCCGTACTTCGAGGCCGCGGTCATCCACCACACCGACTGCGGCAGCCGCCTGCTCGAAGACCCTGACCTCCGGCATGGCTTCGCGAAGCGTACCGGGTACGACGAGCAGGAACTCGCCGCTTTGCCTGCGACGGTGCCCGCCGAGACCGTCCGCCGCGACGTCGCCAAGATCCTCGAAGCGCCCCAGATCTCGACCAGGATCACCGTCTCCGGCCACGTCTACGACACAGCGACCGGCCTGCTGCAGACCGTCACCGAGGCGGCCGGTGTCGGCTCGCGAACCGTTCCCGATCCCGCTGATGCGTAGCCGCCACTGACGGCCGCAGGGGAGGCGCCGGTCTCCAGATGGCCGGGGTGAGGGCGCCTATTGCATGTCCTCTTTGCGCAGGATCTCTAGTACTGCCTCGGGCGTCAGGTCGGTCTGCTCGCCGATCTCCTCCAGCGTGAAGCCCTCGTCCCTCATCGCCACTATGCGCGCCCGCTGCGCTGCGTACTCCGACTCGATGGCGTCATCCTCTTCGTCGTCACTCATTGCTCTCCTTGCCTGGCAGTCATCCATCCCAGCACTCCCGAGGATGCCCCGTTCTCGGGCCCGCCAGGCATGCCGGGGGCGAAAGAACCGTAAGACGATGACGCCCGGGACCGAGAGGGCCCGGGCGTCATGCCGAGATAGCGGTTCAGGCAATGCGACCCGCGTAGCGACGGAGGAAACCGTCTGAGGTGTTGGCGGTAATCACCACGTCGTAGTAACCAAACGGATCGGTCGGCCAGCTGATGGTCCTAGGCGCCCCGAGCCTAACAGCGACGGTCTGGGTGAACCCCTCATAGTCGTTCGGGGTCAGGGTGTACAGGACGGGCTGCTGGCCCTCGTTAGCCAGCGTGAGCTCGAGGGTCTTGGCTCCCGGGAATCCGAGTGCCGCGTTGACGACCGGCACCTGGCCGGCGTTCTGGCCTGCGGGCACAACCTGGCCTGCGAAGCTGGTCACGAACCCGTCAGGACCGTAGACCGAGAAGGCGTAGTTCCCGGCCGTCAGCGTGGCGTCCCAGACGTAGGAGCCTGGGGAACCCTGAAGCACCGTGATAGGCGTCGGGGTAGCGGGCAGGTAGTTATCCGGGTAGACGGCGAATCCGACGCCGACCTTGCCGGCGTTGGTGAGGGCCGCGGTGACCTGGCTGGTCGACCGGTCCACCGTCACGTCGGCGAATGGCTGGTGGACGCTCGGGCGATGCGGCCGGAATCCGGGCTCCTGGGACGGCATCTGCTGGTCACCCTCGGCCGGCGGCGTCGTCGATCCGCCGGTGAGCTGGGTCAGCGCCCACGTCTGGTCGAGAGTCGGGATGTTGGCCGGGATCGAGAAGTCCGGGTTCGCGAAGTCGAACGCGGCGGTCAGGTCACCTGTCACGGACGCCCGCCACGGGGTGATGTTGACCGGCTGCACGCCGGTCCAGGCGGCCAGGAACTGGAGCATCGAGGTGTGGCAGTAGACATTGGAGTCCACGTAGCCGCCGCGGGTCCACGGCGAGCAGATGAGCATCGGGACCCGGGTGCCCGGGCCGATCGGCCAGCCGTCGATGTACTCGTCGGTGACGCTCGCCGGAGGAGTAGGCGGGAGTTGGTGGTCGAAGAACCCGTCGTGCTCGTCGTAGGTGATGAACAGCGCCGTGCTGTTCCACACTTCCGGATTCGAGAACAGGGTCTGGAGCACGGTGTTCACGTAGTGCGCGCCGAAGTCGGGGGTGTAGGACGGGTGCTCGCAATAGCCGGCCGGGGCGACGATCCACGACACCTGCGGGAGGGTGTTGCTGTTCACGGCATTGATGAACGAGGACAGCACGTAGGCCGCGTGGCTCTGGTCGATGTCAAGCCCCGTCGCGGTGACCGGCTGCCAGGGCGTGACAGCACCGCGGATTGCCAGCTCGCTCGTCCCGCCTTCGCGGCTGTTGGTGCTGTTGTACTGCTGGTAGAACCAGAGCGGGTTGTCGCCGTAGTCCCCGTCGAAGTAATAAG
>JASHTT010000062.1 GCA_030040415.1 Streptosporangiaceae bacterium
GTGGTCATATCCGGTATTAATTCCGGTTTCCCGGAGCTATCCCGAAGCTAGGGGCAGATTGCTCACGTGTTACTCACCCGTTCGCCGCTCGAGTACCCCGAAGGGCCTTTCCGCTCGACTTGCATGTGTTAAGCACGCCGCCAGCGTTCGTCCTGAGCCAGGATCAAACTCTCCGTTGAATGTCTATAGCAATCCGCCGGCACCCATGCGGGGCCGTGCGGTCTGCAGACTTGAAGAGACACCTCGGCGAGCCGCAGGCACGAGGCCTGGCTGGCACTCCGAGGGATCTGGCATTTTTCCGTCAGGGTTAGCACACCGGACAAGCCGGGTACTTCCCCGTTGACGGGGATGTGCATGTGCACTGGCTTTTAGCACGCTGTTGAGTTCTCAAGGAGCGGACGCTCACCGTCAGAGATCGAGGTGATCTCCTCTGGGGCAACCCTGCTAACTTACCGGACGAGTTAGTAGCTGTCAAGCTAGTTAGCGGGACTAGACTCGCTTTGTTACCTACAGTACACGCAGCATACCCCTAGCCGAGCGGCCCGACGCGGGTTCGCCCGAGAATTGGGGGGTGGATGCTGGCCCCTGCCACGGTGCACCTAGCTCGGCTTCCCGCTGTCGGGGCAGGTCCAAACATTAGGCAGCAAATGGCCGCAAGTCAAATTGGCACGAGTCGGGTCGAACGGCTGAGCCTTGCCACACGTGCACGGCGCCGAGCCCGGCCTGCCGCCGCGCGGCCGGGCGAGTCAGCCCCGCAGCATGTGCAGCACCAAAGTGCAGAGCCAGCGAACGCACAAGCCGGGCGAACCGCGCTGCCGCACCCGCACCGCGCCGAGCCCAGAGCCCGGCACCGCACAGCCGAGCGAGTCGAGTCAGCGCTGCCGTACCTGCACGGCGCCTGCCGTGCGCTTGCCGCGCCGCAGCACAAGGAAGCCGCCATCAAGCAGGTCGCCGGTGTCCGGAACCGCGTCCTCGGCAGTGACCTTCTCGTTGTTCAGGTATGCGCCGCCCTCGGTAATCGCCCGCCGGGCAGCCGACTTGCTCGGCACGATGCCGCACGCCACCATCAGGTCGACGACCGGCGGCAGCGGTCCGCCCGCCTGGACGTCGATCACCGCGTGCGGCACCTCGGCGACCGCGGCCGCGAGGGTCGCCGGGTCGAGCGCGCGCAGCTCGCCCTGGCCGAACAGCGCTTCGCTGGCCGCCTGAACACGCCGGAGCTCGGCCTCCCCGTGCACCAGGATCGTCATTTCCTCGGCTAGCCGCCGCTGCGCTTCACGCGCGGCCGGCCGCGCGGCGATCTCCCGCTCCAGATCCTCGATCTCAGCGCGCGACAGGAACGAGAACACCCTGAGCAACGCGGGCATCTCCGCGTCCGCGCGGTTCACCCAGAACTGGTAGAAAGCGTACGAGCTCATCAGATCCTGGCTCAGCCAGACAGCCTCGCCCTCGGTCTTGCCGTACTTGGTCCCGTCTGGCTTGGTGATCAGCGGGGTCGCGACGGCGTGCACCGTTTCGCCGGTAACCCGCCTGATCAGGTCGACGCCGGAAACCAGGTTCCCCCACTGGTCGGACCCGCCGGTTTGCAGCGTGCAGCCGTGTCGCTGGTACAGCTCGAGGAAGTCGTTGCCCTGCAAGATCTGGTAGCTGAACTCGGTGTAACTGAGCCCGCCGGACTCGAGCCTGCCCCGGACGACCTCCCGGGACAGCATCTGGTTGACCGGGAAGTGCTTGCCGATGTCGCGGAGGAACTCGATGGCCGTCATCTGACCGGTCCAGTCCAGATTGCTGACGACCGTGGCCACCGCCGGACCCGGCGTGAAGTCCAGGAACCGGCTGACCTCGCCGCGGATCCGGTCGACCCAGCCAGCGACGACCTCGGGCGCGTTCAGCACGCGCTCCGCGGACTTGCCGCTCGGGTCGCCGATCAAGCCGGTCGCACCGCCGACGATGGCGATCGGCCGGTGCCCCGCAAGCTGTAGCCGGCGCATGGTGAGCAACTGCACGAGGTTGCCGATGTGCAGCCCGGGCGCCGTGGGGTCGAATCCGCAGTAGAACGTGACAGTCTCGGCGTCGAGCGCTTTGCGCAGATCGTCCAGGTCGGTGGACTGGGCGATGAGCCCGCGCCAGCTCAGGTCGTCGATCACGTCGTTCATGGCAGCATCGTCCCATCCCCGGCAGGCTGAGCCGCAACCGGTTTCCGCGGCCGCGGCTTTGCTGGCCGGTAGGCGGAAACGTACCGGTCTCCTGCCAGCCAGTATCGCCACGGCCTGTCCGCCGCCTGAGTCACGCCCACCCGCGGCCCGGTCAGGATGCGGACAGCCGAGGCTGGAGAGCCCGAGGCTAGAGAGCCCGAGGCCGGAGAGCCCGAGGCCGGAGAACCCGAGGCACCAACAGCATCCGGACCAGTGCCGGCCAGCGCGTCGGCCGGGCCGATGCCGACCGGACCACCAGCCCCGCACGCGTCGGCACCATCCGACTCGCGGTCGATGCCGAGAGCCTGGCACAACCGGGCCGGGCCGCGCGCCAGGTCGAGTTCGGAGATCCGGCGGCCGCCACCGGCCGTCCCGTTCCCCCCGATATCGCGGCGGCGCGCTGCAAGCTCCGCGCCCGCGACCACCTGCCCGGCTCGAAGCAGCACCG
>JASHTT010000703.1 GCA_030040415.1 Streptosporangiaceae bacterium
GCGTCCGCGCGCGGCGCTACCGAGGCGGGCACGCCGGTCGACCTACCGCCTGCCACCGGCCGCCGGGACGGTTCCGGCGAGCGGGTCCGTCATCCACTCGCGGCCGTCGGCGGCACAGCGCCCGACTGAGTCGGCATGCGCTCGTCCGGTCCGGCGCAACCGACGGTTCGCTCTCTCGGTCTCTATCGATGTGAGTCGCCACCACGCACGCGTCCCCACAGCACCGCAGCGCGCCCTCAAATTGCTGATCGGAACTGCGGCGCTAGCCAGCCTGGCCGCAGCATGCGGCCAGCTACCCGCCGGCACCGGCCAGCCCGCCATTACCCAGCCGACCCGGAGCGCCGCTGCCACCAGCGCACCCGCCACGCCGTCGGCTGGCATCGGCAAGCCGTCGTCGGTCGCCATCCCCGTGAAGCACGCCGACCTGATCAGCGGCGTGTCCTGCGTCAGCCACGCCTGCACGGCCGTCGGCGCGTACTACTACGGCACCAAGTCGGAGCACACCCTCGTCGAGCGGTGGAACGGCTTGTCCTGGCGGCTCCAGCGCCCGGCCGACTCGGTTCGCTACAGCATGCTGTATGCAGTCTCCTGCCCGGGTGTCGCCAGTTGCGTGGCGGTCGGCTCGCCCGTGCTTACCTGGCACGGAAGCGGTTGGCAGGTCAGCGCGACATCCAGCCCGTTCACCGCAGTCTCCTGCGCCACGGCGGAGTTCTGCCTGGCCGTTGGCGTCTCGCTGTCCGGCAGGCCCGTGTACGGCACGTGGCGCGGCACTCGCTGGCGTACGAGTAGCCTGCCGGTGCCGCGGCAGAGCGCCACCAGCCACGCGACGATCGCGGATGTGTCCTGCGCTACCGCGCGGTTCTGTCTCGCGGTTGGCGGCTATGCCACCGGCATCGCCGCCGAACCCAGCCCGGCGGCCCGCGACCGGACGCTGGCGGAGGAGTGGGACGGCCAGACATGGCGGCGGCTGCCGACGCCTAACGTCGGTAACCTGGACGAGTTCACCGCAGCGTCGTGCGCGTCAGCCTCGAACTGCACGGCCGTCGGCACCACGGCCGGGCAGTACCCGATAGCCGAGCACTGGAACGGGACTAGCTGGCTACTGCAGCACATGCCGCTGCCGGGCAGGATCGGCTACACGCAACTGTCGGCCGTGTCCTGCACGGGCGCGTCCTCTTGCACGGCTGTGGGCAACTACCAGGGCCTGCCGATCGCCGAAGTCAGCGACGCCGGTCGCTGGCACCTGGACTGGCTGCCACGTCCGGCAGGCGACGACAGCCCGCTGCAGTCCGTGTCCTGCACAGCCGCGACGGCCTGCATGGCTGTCGGCGTCGACTTCACCGCGTTGATCAGCTTCGCCGCGCGCTGGAACGGCGCGCGCTGGCAACTGCTGCCGCTGGCAAATCCGCGCTGACTACCGGCTCGGGAAAGTCTGATCCGGCTGAGAACCGCCATTCGGGCCGGTGCCAGCCGACTCGCGCAGGCTGCTTTCTGTTGGCCCGTCCCGGACCAACAGAGAGGAGGATTCCTGATGGCTTCCAGAGCAGGTGCCCGGGTCCGGCGGCTGATCATCACAGCGGTGATCGCCGGCGGGCTGGGCGCCGGAGTCACCGGCGTGGCGCTGGCCTCGACCGGCGGCTCGTCGGCAGCGACATCGACGCACGGCGCGACGACCACATCGGCGTCGTCGTCACCGTCCACGTCAACGTCGCCGTCGACGGGATCGGGCTCGGCGACACCAGCGCCGAGCCCGGCGCACCACTGCACGCATATGAACGGCTCGAGCAGTTCGACCGGTTCGTAGGCGGCCCCCACCGGCGGGCGCCGCGCATACCCCCGACCATCAGCGCGGCGCCCGCCCTGGCGGGAACCCGGTCAGGTGTCGATGCGCGCTGGGTCTAGCTCGGCGGCTCCGCCGACGATGAAGTCCCGGCGCGGTCCCACTTCGCTGCCCATCAGCAGCTCGAAAATGCTCGTCGCGGCGGTGGTGTCCTCGATCCTGATCCGCCGCAAGACACGCTTGCGCGGGTCCATCGTGGTCTCCGCCAGCTGGTGGGCGTCCATTTCGCCCAGGCCCTTGTACCGCTGCGGCGGCTCCTTGAACCGCTGCCCCTTGCGCTCAAGCTCGAGCAGCGTCCGGTGCAGCTCAGCATCGCTGTAGGTGTAGATGTACCGCTGCTGGCCCTTGCGCGGGTTCGTCAGCTCTATCCGGTGCAGCGGCGGAACGGCCGCGAACACCCGGCCGGCGTCCACCATCGGCCGCATGTACCTGTGGAACAAGGTGAGCAGCAGGGTGCGGATGTGCGCGCCGTCCACGTCGGCGTCCGCCATGAAGATCACTCGCTGATACCGAGCCGAGTCGAGGTCGAACGAGCTGCCCGACCCGGCGCCGAGGACCTGGATGATCGCCGCGCACTCGGCGTTCTTGAGCATGTCGGCCAGCGAGGCCTTCTGCACGTTGAGGATCTTGCCGCGGATCGGCAGCAGCGCCTGAAAGTCGGCGTTCCTAGCATTCTTGGCGGTGCCCAGCGCCGAATCGCCCTCAACGATGAAAAGCTCGCTCCGGTCGTCGGCCGTGCGGCAGTCGACCAGCTTGGCCGGCAGCGCCGAGTTCGCGATCTGCGACTTGCGCCGCTGGTTCTCCCGGTGCTCGCGGGCCGCGATCCTGGTCCTGGCGGCCTGCACGATCTTGTCGAGCACGGCCCCGGCCTGCTGCTTGCTGCCCCGCACCTTCCCCTCGAGGTAGTTCCTGAGCTCGGTGGACACGACCTGGCTGACGATCTTGGATGCAGCCGGGGTGCCGAGCACCTCCTTGGTCTGGCCCTCGAACTGTGGCTCGGGCAGCCGGACCGATATCACCGCGGTCAGGCCCTCGAGTACGTCCTCCTTGATCACCGCCTCCTCGCCGGCCTTAAGCCGGCGGGAACCCTTGAGCTGCTCGTTCACCGTCCGCACGATCGCGCGCTCGAAGCCCGTGAGGTGAGTGCCGCCCTTGGCCGTTGCGATCACGTTCACGAACGAGCGCAGCACCGAGTCGTACCCGGTGTCCCAGCGCATTGCCACGTCGACGTCGAGTTGCCGTTCCACTTCGGTCGGCGTCAGGTGCCCGCTCTCGTCGAGCACGGGCACGGTCTCGGTGAAGGTGTCCGACCCGCTGATCCTGATCACGTCGGTGACCGGCGTACCAGAGGACAGGTGGGCGCAGAATTCACTAATTCCGCCGTCAAAGCGGAACTCCGCGACGGTGTCACCTGGCCCGGTGTCCGGTCCCGTGCTTGCGTCCTCAGCGTCTTCGAGCGCGCTCGCCATCGCCTCGTAGGCGGATACCTCGCCCGATGGCTTGCCCCGCTCGCCAGGCGGCCGCTCGTCGACGACCCTGATGGCAAGGCCAGGCACCAGATAGGCGGTTTGCCGGGCCTGCTCCGCCAGGTGCCTGAAGCTCCAGTGCGCCCCGGGCACGAATATCTGGTGGTCAGGCCAGAACCTGATGCGCGTGCCGGATACCGCCTTGGTCACCTTCGCCCCGCGGCGCAGTCCGGCACCCGGCCGGAAGGCAGCGTCGGGGCCGTCTCCGGAAAACTCGCCGGCCACACCCCGGCGGAAGCTCGTCATCCACTCGTAGCCGCCCTTCTGGACGAGGATGTCCAGCCGAGCCGAGAGCGCGTTCACCACGGACGCACCCACTCCGTGCAGGCCGCCGGACGCGGTGTAGGACCCGCCGCCGAACTTGCCGCCGGCGTGCAGCCGCGTCATCACCAGTTCCACGCCGGACAGGCCGCTCTTCGGCTCGACGTCCACGGGTATGCCGCGGCCGTCATCGATGACCTCCGCGGAGCCGTCGGCGTGCAGGATCACCTCGATGTGGCTGCAGGCACCGGCGAGCGCCTCGTCTACTGCGTTGTCGAAAATCTCTCCCAGGCACTGCGCCAGACCGCGGCTGTCGGTCGAGCCGATATACATGCCCGGGCGCTTGCGAACGGCGTCCAGGCCCTCCAGGACCGTCAGGTGGCGTGCCGTATACCCGTCGGCAGCGGGAGCCAGCTCACCGGCCGCACGGCCGCGCTGAGAGCCACCCGTGCTGGTCCGTGCCGAGTTCGCTCGCGCCGTGCCTGCCGGCCCCCGGCCAGCAGGTCCCCGGCTGGCCAGCCCCTTGCCGGCTGGCGCCTTGCTAGCCGACCCGTTGCCGGCTGGCACGGGATCGGTCGACACGGTGCTGACGGCGGTCACATGGACTCCCTGTGCAGGTATGCGTGCTGGCTAGGCCGTACCTCGGCCCACCGCTGCTAACGGCCTCCGGGCCCGGCCGCTGCTGCGGTCTTGGACGGAGCCGCGGCTGCGGCCTGAAGGCAGACTAGTCGCCATCTACCCCGGCCTCGCGTCACCACGCCGAGCGACATATAACGCATAACGCTATATCTACGCTTTACGGTCAAGACCTTCGTCTCCCAGCAGGCCGGGCATAGCCGGATGTTCGCCCTCGGCAAACTTCGTACGTCCGGGGGATGACAAACGACAGCCCGTGGTGTTGTGATGCCTAGGAGATCACAAGTTTCAGGACCACCAGCGGGGTAGCTGGAGCGTCCTAAGAGGCGAGGAGGCGACATGCCCGGAGCTATAGCCCCAACGAGGCCGCTGACCGCCCATGACCTATGTGATCGATGCGGCGCCCCGGCCTATGTACGCGTCGTGCTGCCCGGCTCCGGCGAGCTGCTGTTCTGTGCGCACCACAACCGCAAGCACGCTGATGCGCTGGCCAAGATCGCCGTCGAGATCCAGGACGAGACCGGCAGGCTGATCGCCAAGCCCGACGACGAGCAGCGCTCCTGAGCCGTACGCCGAAGCCCAACCCCGGCAGTCGCGGGAACCGAAATTAGCTGACCGGAGTGACTCGCTCCCGGTGATCCCGAGCCCGCCAGGCTGCCGTTCAACAGGCGTGCAGGTGCAAGCCCGCCGCAGCGCCCCTGGTGACCCCGACCCGCCAGGCTGCCGTTGCCTGCAGGTGCAAGCCCGCC
>JASHTT010000704.1 GCA_030040415.1 Streptosporangiaceae bacterium
GACAGAGTCGGCGAGCATCGCCTCGTCTTCGGGATCGCTGGCCAGGCCGGCGCCGACGCCGGTGCCGGCTGGACCTGAGCCGGCCATCCCGTGAGCCCGGCCCGCTGCTTCCGCGGACGCCGACCACCATTCGCCGACCGGTTCCTCCTGCCGGTAGCGCCGCGATCTGAGCATGTTCAGCGACACGCGCGCCACGACCGTGGTCAGCCAGCCGCCGAGGTTCTCCACCTCGTCGGCATTCGTGCTGGTCAGCCGCAGCCAGGTGTCCTGGACGGCGTCGTCGGCGTCGGCCGCCGAGCCGAGCAGCCGGTAGGCGATCGACCGCAGCCGGTCCCGATGCGCCTCGAAGGCAGCTGCCAGCGAGTCAGAGTCAGCGCGGGGCGCCACGTTCCCCCTTAAATGCGCACTGTCTACGAACCTGTCCTATCAGCAGGCTGACACCCGCCGGCGCGCGGTTGTGACAGCTAGCGACGGCTCGCGACGAAGACGAACTCGCGGCCCGGCCGGTCCGGGGCGTCGCGCACGTCGTCCAGGTGATAGCCGGCCGCGGCCAGCGACGCCGCGACCTCGCCGCGCTCGCGGAACCGCAGCGTCGAGTCGGAGGTGAGCACCGTGCCGTCGGCCTCGATGATCGTGACGGAACGGAACGAGACCAGCTGGCCAGTGACGTCGGTGAGCTCGTGCCAGGATTGGACGGCCCCTTCTCCGGGAATCTCGACGCGGCAGAAGCTCTGGTCCCGCGTCCAGGCCAGCCACGCTCGCCTCGACGGGTCGCGGGTCTCGAAAACCAGGCGGCCGCCGGGTCGCAGCGCTTCGCGGACGCCGAGCAGGGTCACGGTCCAGTCCTCGTCGGTGCGGAAGACCTGCGCGACGTTCGCGGTCATCGTCGCCATGTCGACCTGCATCGGCGGTAGGTTCGTCGCGTTCCCGTGCTGCCACGCGACCTTGTCCGCACCCGGCTTGGCGCGGGCGACGTCCAGCGACGCCGCGGCGGGGTCTACTGCGATGACCGCAATGCCCCGCTGCGCCAGCAGGCAGGCGAATGTCCCGGTTCCGCAGCCCACGTCCAGCACGCTGCGCGCCCCGAACTCCGCCACCATCGCCACGTAGACCTCGAGGTCGCTGCGATCCGGATCGAGCGGGTCGTAAAGCCGGGCGAGGCGCGGATCCTCGAAGATGGCGTCCGGCATACTGCCGCAGCGTAGGGATGCGGAACGCGCTCCGCGAGTGAAATTACCGGCAGCGGTCCTGACGTGCGATATTCGGCACTGCGGCCGCGGTCAGGAGGGGTGAGCGAGGTGGGAATCGGTTCGCTGCGTGACCTCGCAGGCGATTGGGAGCTGAGTGCCGACGTGCCCGGCGGCGAGGATGTCCGCGGACACGTCGTGTTCGAGGCGATGGGGGACCTACTCGTCCAGCGAACGACCGTGCCAATCCCTGACGTACCGGACAGCTTCTGCGTTGTCGTGACCGCCGACGACGGCAGTTACCTCCAGCACTACTTCGACTCCCGCGGCGTCGCGAGGCTTTACGCCATGACCTTCGATGGCCGCAGATGGACGCTGGAACGAACCACGCCGGACTTCTCGCCGCTGCTGTTCTGCCAGCGGTTTGTCGGCATGATCAGCGAGGACGGCATGACGATCGACGGACAGTGGCAGCAGTCGACCGACGGCCGGGAGTGGGAGCAAGACTTCGGCCTGACCTACCGGCGCATTGCGGTCGCATAGGCCGGTCAAACTAGCCCGATTGCTCCATTTATAATCAGGATCGCCCCGATCGCACCCAGCGCCCCGATCGCCACCGTCCGGCCTCTTTCGGCAAGCCACGTGTTGATGGCCTTGAGCAACCGCGCCGTCCCTTCCGGGGCGATGAAGTGCAGCAAAAGCGGCAACCAGGCGAACGCCAGGTAGATCACTATCACCATCGCCAGCGCGCCCGCAGTTGCCGGCACGCTTGCCTTGGCTGTTGCGATTACCTGGACAGCAGCGATGAACCCAACACCCGGCACGAACAGGACGAGGCCTACGGCCAGCGCGGTCAACGGTCGCGGATGGGACGTCATTCGCGAGATCCTGCCGGGCTTGCTCTCCTTGACCTTCTCGGCGGGCCGCCGGTGGCGAAAGCGCCATACCAGATAGCACGCTGCTGCTAGCGCCACAACGCCGAGACCGACGCGCAGGCCGTATCGCGGCTGCCGGTTGGTTTTCAGGCTGAGCCCGCCAGCCCGCAGCGCGATAAGGACCACGATTCCGGCGACAACCGTCATTAGCACGGCGCCCGCGACATACAGACCCGTCAGCTTGCGCGGGTTCGAGGTACCCAGGTAGACGGCCGCAATGAGCAGGGCCGCCGGGTACAACGCCGCAAGCGCCGCCAGCCCGGCAGCTTGTGCGTACATGGCAGCCCCGTCCGCTTCCGATAGCGACGGGGGTTACCGCGCCATCGCCGTTGATGGATCCTGTCGCTCGAGATCAAGGTCGCAGACCGGCGCATCTGGCGCATCGCCCGGTCGGGGTGATGACTGGCAGGCAGCACCCCTCCTGGCTGCCTGCCAGTCATCAGCCGACCGCCCCGCGCTTAGGTTGTTGCCGCTGGGGCCAGGGCAGCCCTTCTGCCAGACGCCACGAGCACGATGCTCGCCACGAATGCCCAGATTGCGACAGGCACTGGACCCAGCATCGTGATCAGATCCACCACCCCCAATGCGATGCCCAGCCACCCGAGCCACTTGGCCATCGCCCCGCTCCTGATGATGGCGATGCTGGTGGCGAACAGCAGCAATGCCGTTCCAGCACCGCTCACAATCGTGTTCAGGTCCGCCTGAAGAGCGTTGAGTCCTTGCAGCGCGGCTGGGGTGATGTGGCCGACGGAATCTGACAACACCCACCTCATCCCACCGCCCAGGCCGCCGCCCACGCCGAAGAGGATGGCCCCGGCGAAGCCGAGGGTCGCCAGCCGAGCGTCAGCTCCTGCGTCGACGAGGAGATTTCGCAGGTACCAGAAGAACCACAATGCGACGGCGACTGCGGCTTCGAGCAGGATGGCAATCACATACCCAGAGGTCTTGTGGTGCGTGTAATACGTCAAGACCTTGGCCATGCTCGCAGTGTTGTCTGGCGCCGACGCGATCACCATGACGGCCGGAACAACGAGTATCACAAAGAGCAGGCCGCCCAGGGCGACCCACCGTCGAAGGCTTGCGTCCATGATCGCTTCTCCTTTCACGAGAACGCACCCAGGATGGTCGGATGCCGGTTTCGATGTCGTCGTCGGAACCGACGAATTGCCATGAGACGAAAGGCCGGCTCGCATCCTCCGAGCGTCGTACGCCGGGTGGACTTTCAGCCGATGCGCGGCCCCTGGCCTGTCGCTACCTTTTACGTGTGGGGCCGCTTAGCAGACCGAACGCCCGGCCGCTCGACTGGCTGGTTGTCGCTCGGCGCCCACCGTGGGTCGATGCCGTCATCGCGGTCGCGCTGACTGTCGCCGCCCTGGCTGACCTTGGCGCATACGGCCGACACAAGCTCAGCTGGCTGGCCTTGACCGCCTGCGTGGTGCTGACCGGATCCATCGCCGGATCCCGCCGATACCCTTCGATCAGCGTCCTTGCCGCCGAGCTGGGGATCATCGCCCTGGCCCTCTCGGGTCCCCATCCGGGTTCGGGATTGCCCGAGGAAGCCGCCGTCTTCTGGCTCCTCTACTCCTTCGCCCAAGGTCGCCATTCACGCGGATGGACCATGGCTGTACTCGCCGGTTGGGTGACCGCGTCGATCGTCGTCGGACTGTCCTATCCCGATGGTCCCCTGGCCAACGGATCGGGTGGGTTCGTGGCGAATGCTACGTTCTGGGCGCTGAGCGGGATTATTCCCTTCTCGCTCGGCGCAGCGATGCGTGTCTCCGGCGATCGGACCAACCTCCTCGAAGCCGCCGCAGGCCAACTGCGCGATAGGCAGGCGGAGCACGTCAGGCAGGCCGCCGATGCCGAACGGGCCAAGGTGGCGAGGGAACTCCACGACGTCGTCGCGCACTCGGTCAGCGTCATGGTTGTTCAGACCTCAGGTGCCCGCCGGGTTATGTCGACCGACGCGAACATGGCTGCAGAGGCTCTGACCGCAGTCGAGACAGCAGGCCGTGAGGCCCTCGTCGAACTCCGCAGGATGGTCGGCACGCTGCGACGAGGTGACGATGTTTCGGAGAACCTCGTGGCTCCTGGCTTGGCTCACGTTCAGAGGCTCATCGACCAGGTCCGTGAGGCTGGCCTCGCCGTCGAATTCACGACCGCAGGAGAGCCCCAGGCCATGTCGGCCGGGCTCGAGCTAGCCGTTTACCGGGTTGTGCAGGAGGGCCTGACCAACATCATCAAGCACGCAGGGCCCGCGAAAGCCCAGGTGACGCTTGTCTTCACGGCGAAGACCGTCACGGTCGGGGTGTGCGATGACGGCCCGGGTCCCAGGGTCACCCGCCACAATGCGCCGGGCCACGGCCTGATCGGTCTGCGAGAGCGGGTCAGCCTCTACGGCGGCACCTTCCGTGCTGGACCTGGAACTGCTGGCGGATTCGAGATACAGGCCAGCATTCCGCTCAACGGGGTGGGACCCACTCTCCCGCCTATGGAACTAACCACGCCGCAGAACCGGGCGAGGCGATGGTCTGTACTCGACCCACTGATCGCCGCGGGAGTCCTGGCGCTGCTCGAGATCACCACTCTCACGGCGCATGTCCCGGCGGGCGCCCGAGATCGCGACGTCATCGCAGTGGCTGTGATGACCGCGGCCTTCGCATGGCGGCGCTGGCAACCCCTGTGGTTCGTGATCATCGTTGTCGTCATGGGGCTTTCCCTCAGCAGCCAGGTCGCACCCCAGACCTCGGTCTTCACCGCGATCTATGTGTCCGTCTTCCCCGCGTACACGGTCGCCGCGTGGGAGCGGCGGACCCTCGCCGTACTGGGATTGGCGCTGCTCGCAGTCGCACCGGGCATTCGCCAGGCGCTGGACCATCAGCTCAGCGTAAGCAGCTACGTCGGGTTCCTGCTTGTGATCGCCCTGGCCTGGCTCGCCGGACGAGCTGTCCGCTCCCGTCGCGGACGCGCAGTTACGCTCGAGCGAACCGCACTCCAGCTCGCAACCGAGCGGGAGAACCACGCTGGGCTTGCTGTCGCAGGAGAGTGCTCGCGCATCGCCCGCGAGCTTCACGCCGTCGTAGCTCAAAACGTCGCTGTCATGGTCATCCAGGCTCAGGCGGCCCGTGGTCAGCTCGCCGGCGACCAGGCCAGTGCGGACGAGTTGCTTCAGGCCATCCAGACGACGGGTCGCCAGGTGCTCAGCGAGATGCGCCGGATACTCGGCGTGCTTCGTTACGACGGTGAGCCTCGCGAAATGTCACCGCAGCCAGGTGTCGGCCAGATTCACAGCCTTCTCCACCATTGGCGCCAGCAAGGCTTGCGGATCGACCTTAGTGTTCGTGGTGAGCCAAGCGCCCTCTCACTAGGCGTCGACCTCGCGGTGTATCGGGTCATCGAAGAGATATTGGCCGCCGCCGAACAGCAGTCGCCAGTCGCGATCGCGTTGACGTTCGGAGACGACGAGATCGAGTTGCAGGTGGATGCCTGGCCGACCAGCCGGGATGCGTGGCCGCCCGCGTCCGTCGGTGAACGCGTTCGGCTGTGCGAGGGCGAGGTACAAGCCGATTCCGGCTCCGACCGACGAAGCGTCAGGCGTCACCTGGAAGTCCGCCTGCCTAGCGGTCTAGTGGCGGCTTTGCCATGACCGTGCGAGTCCTAATCGCTGACGACCAGCAGCTAATCCGCGCCGGGTTCCGCATGATCCTCGGCGCCGAACCGGACATCGAGGTTGCCGGTGAGGCCAGCACCGGCGGCGAAGCCGTCGCTCTCGCCTCTGAACTCCGTCCCGATGTCGTACTGATGGACATACGCATGCCCGACCTCGACGGCATCGAAGCTACGCGTCGCATTCTGGCCGACAGCCCTGAGCCGAAGCCCCGGGTGCTCATCCTCACTACTTTCGACCTCGACGAGTACGTCTACGATGCCCTTTGCGCTGGCGCCAGCGGCTTCCTGCTCAAAGATGCGCCGGAGCACCTGCTCACCTCCGGCATCCGCACCGTTGGCCAAGGTGACGCTCTGCTCTCTCCAAGCATCACCAGGCGGCTGATTGCGCAGTTCGCCGCCGCCCGGGCCGGCCGCCGCCCCGCCGAACACCTCAGCGACCTCACGCAGCGTGAACTCGAAGTGCTCCGCTCCCTGGCCACCGGGCTGAGCAACAGCGAAATCGCCGAGACACTGACAGTGAGCGAGACGACCGTCAAGACGCATGTCACCCGAATATTGATGAAGCTCGGACTGCGAGATCGCGTTCAGGCGGTCGTCTACGCCTATGAGACCGGCCTGGTTAGCCCCGGCCGCCACCCTTCTAACTCCGCCCACTCCTGAGGCACCGGAGAGCCGCCCTCATCGCGACCTCGACTCGACTCATGCGTGACCGGCAGGCGGCTCAGCGGTAGCCAGGCTGCGCCGATCACCGGGCCGCGGGAGGGAACCGCATCTCGTTGCGGTCGATCTTCGCGTTCGCCGCGGACACCAGGTCGATGTCACACACGTCGGCGAACCGCGTGAGGTAGATCAGGACGTCGGCTACCTCATCCGCGAGCCGTGCCTTCGCGTCCGGATCTGCCAGGTGATCCGCGACTTCGCCGTCGGCGATCCACTGGAGTTCCGCTGCTAGCTCCCCGACCTCGCCTGCCAGCGCGAGCGCCAGGTTGCGCGGCGTGTGATACCTGGGCCAGTCCCGCGCATCAGCGAAGCCACGCAGCCGGTCGCGCAGCACGTCAAGGCCATCAGCCATGGCGGTACCTTAACGACCGGCGCGGCAACCGGCGCTAATGGCCAGCCCCTGGTCAAGGCTTCCCCAGATCAGCTGCCCACCGGCGGTGCCGCGGCAGCCGTTGTCCTGCTGCCGGCTCTTCAGCTCGCGATCTTGGTCTGGCTGATGCCTCTTTGCGGCCTGGCGGCGGTTCGATCGCCTCCTTAAGCCACGACTGCTGTTCGATGGCGTCCTTGAGCCACGAGCGCTGGCCGACGCTGAGCATCGGCAGCACAACCTCAAAATCGCGCTCGTCCTTGTCCGTGCCCGACCGATCTGGACCCGGCCATGCCTTGATTAGCAGGACCACCTCGGGAGCTAGGAACGGGATGCCTTGCCAGTACCGGGTGATGTCGGCAAGCGGGCGAGTAAAGATGCGCGCCCCTCGCCGGAACACCCAGAATGATTCGACCGCGCTGGCGAGGCTCACCTCGAGAGGCAGCGGCAGGTCGTCGCAGCGCACGATCAGGCGGGGCGGACCGGCGCCCGGGCCCTTGGGACCGGGGTGAGGCCCGGCGGTCAGCCGGCGCCCGGCTGGCCACGGACCGGGGGGCTGCCCGTCGGCGACGAGCTCAATGTCGACTCCGGTCAGGTCACGCAGGGCGTGTTCGTCGCGTTCGAGCATCATGACGTCGACGTTCGCATGATCACGCGTGCGGTGCCCGACCGCGAGGTCGATGGCCCAGCCTCCGGTGATCCACCAGGGGACAGTCAGGCCATACAGGAACGAGCCGACGGCGTGCACCGGCTCGAAGCCGGAACCGGAAGTGGTGTTCATCAGAATGCCTCCAAGGCGAAACGGCTGGACCGTTCCCCTGAGGCTGGCGCAGCGGTCTTAAGCGATGCTGCCGAGGAGCGGTGCGGCCACGAATATGTTCGGCATAGGACACCACCTCCTCACGCTGCGACCTGCGGCCAGCATAGCCTCTCGGCGTCGCGACGGACCTCGCCGGCAGCTCGTCCCGCCCTGTGCCTTGCAGCCGCCAAGCCCTTCCGAGGAGCGCACGCTGTTGCTTTCTCGCCTGGAACGAGCTATTTCTGAGCTCTCACTCGCCTAGCACCTGCACGCAGAAGCGGGACAACGCCGTTGGCCTCCTCGCGCAGTAAGCGATCGGGTACGTCAGCCCGGTCGGCTCACGTCAGCCGCCGGCAGGCTCAGGAGGCGCACGCCCGGCTCGCCGCCGAAGGCCTGTCGCATCAGGAGCGGCGCAGGCTTCACGCCGTCGTCCAGGCACGGGAGGAGTCCGCGCGCCTGTGGCGCCAGCGACTGAAGCACCTGGCCATCGTGGCGGCCTGTGCTATCGCCGTCATGGCCATCGTCGGCGCGGTCTCCGGACTCCCGTCGGCAGTCGACGCCGCGATGGGCAAGGGCGTTACCGGCAGCTTCACCCTCAGCCGCTCCGTCTGCGTTCACAAAGGGCCATGTGAGTGGCTGGGGACATTCCAGCCACGAGACGGGTCGGCGGCCAGCAACCTGGCTTACGGCGGCACCCTGCCCGCAGCTGACGGCCCGGGGTCGGTTGTCGCGGCTCGCTATCCGGGTGGTTCGTATGTCTACGCGGTGCGCGGGACGCACACCTGGGTGCTGGACCTGCTGCTCATGCTGCTAGTCGGCGCCATCGTTGGGTTCTTTGTCTGGCTCAGTCCGCTGGGTACCGGTTACCGTAACAAGGAGAGCCAGGCATAGCAGGTGACCGGCTTACTGCGGAGTCAGCACACAGAACTCGTGACCGTCGGGATCCGCCATGACCACCCAGCTGACATTGCCCTGGCCAATGTCGACGGGCGTCGCCCCGAGGGAGATGAGACGGTCGACCTCTGCCTGCTGATCACCGTCGGCAGGCGGCGCGAGGTCGAAGTGGTGCCGGTTCTTCCCGGTCTTGGGCGTCAGTGGCGGGCCGCCCCAGGAGATCTTCGGACCACCGCTGGGCGAGCGAATCGAGGTCTCCTGGTCCTGATCCCAGACCAACGGCCAGCCAAGCGCCGCGCTCCAGAAGTAGCCGACTTGCTGGGATCCCTCGCAGGCGAGCTCGGCGAAGAAGCCGCAATCGGCGAGGAACCGGTTACCCGGCTCGATGACGCAGAACTCGTTGCCTTCGGGATCTGCGAGCACGATGTGGCCCTCCTCTGGGCGCTGACCGACGTCGATGTGCCGGGCCCCGAGACTGAGCGACCTCGCCACCGTCTGCCGCTGGTCCTCGAGGGACGTGCTCGTCAGGTGGAAGTGCATCTGGTTTAGTCCGGCCTTCGGCAACTCGGTTGGAGCGAACCACATCCGGAATCCGGTGTCGTCGCTCGGCAGCAAGCCAATGCCGTCCTGCGGGTCATCGACGATTTCCCAGCCGAGAACGCGGCCCCAGAAGCGCGCGAGACAGAGCGGATCGTTCGCATCGAAGCAGAGCGCGTCCAGGTGACAGGTCATTGGGCTAATCCGATCTCGCCACGGCCACGGCCACGGTAGGGCCGGCGGCTGGCGCGAGGGAAGCGATTATTCGCCTGACCCATGGCGGCTCGATCCAGGCAGTGCGCGAGGCGGCCTAAATCTATTGCCCGCCGATGGCACGCTCTGGAACCATCATGCGCCGTGGAGGAGCGCCCTGACGGCCTGGCGGACGCCCAGGTTGCCGCCGCGCTCGCAGCGCACTGGGACATCGAGGTGTGCGACCTTCGCTACCTTCCCGTCGGTTTCGGCGGCTACCACTGGTCGGCGGACGAGGCTGACGGCAGCCGCTGGTTCGTGACGGCCAGCGACCTGGCTAGGTACTACTCGCTGGCCGACCTCGAGCTCGCCATGTCCACCGCGGTCCGGCTGGCGCAGGCCGGCCTGGAGTTCGTGGTCGCTCCGGTGCCCGCAGCTACCGGCCGCGCTGCCTGCCCAATCGGGGCACGGTATGCGATCACGGTGTCAGCCTTCGTGGACGGCATCCCCGGCCGCTGGGGCGACCCCCTGGCCACGGCCGACCTGGCGGCGGTCACCGAGATGCTGGCGCGCGTGCATGCCATCCCCGCCGACCCGGGCGACGTGCCCGTCCCGGCCCTGGAGCTACCAGACCGCGGCGTTATCGAAGATTCATTGCGGGAACGGGCCCGGACGTGGCAGACCGGTCCGTACGGTGAGCCCGCCCGGGTACTGATAAACGAGCACGCGGCGAGCGTGGCCAACGCGCTGGTCACGTTCGACGAGCTGACCGCGGAGCTCACCGCCTCCGCCGGCGAACTGGTGATCACGCACGGGGAACCGCACTCCGGGAACCTAATCCGCTCCGACGACGGGCTGCTGCTGATCGACTGGGACCTAGTCGGCCTGGCTCCGCCCGAGCGGGACCTGTGGTGGATCGTCTCCGACTCCGGCGCCGAGGCCGCACAGTACGCCCAGCTCACCGGCAGCTCGGTGAGCGAGGTGGCGCTGTCGCTCTACCGGCTGCGCTGGGATTTGAGTGACCTGGCGGAGTTCCTTGCCTGGCTCCGGGGCCCGCACGAGCGGTCCGCGGACACCGAGACAGTCTGGCGCGCGGTGACGGAGATCCTCGACCGGCTAGCGGCCCGGTACCCGGGCAACGCCGGCTAGGTGCAGCCCGGGACGGGGCCGGAACCTGGCGGGCGCGCTGGCAATATAGAACCATGCCTGAGCCGACCATCGGGAAGGTCCTGCTCAGCCAGGATGACATCAGAAGCCGACTGTTGGAGCTGGCTGCCGACATCGACACTGACTACGCAGGACGCGACCTCATCCTGCTCGGCGTGCTCAAGGGCGCAATGATGATCATGGCCGATCTGGCCAGGATGCTGAGTCACGAGAGGGTGGAGATCGACTGGACCACCGTGTCGAGCTATGGCGACAGCAGGACCTCGTCGGGAGTGGTCCGAATGCTCAGGGAACCCGACCTAGATCTTTCCGGGCGTAATGTCCTGGTTGTGGACGACGTCACCGACTCGGGACTGACCCTGTCCTGGCTGGTGAGCCACTTGGGATCGCGCGGGGCGGCTTCGGTAGAAGTCCTGAGCCTGCTGCGAAAGCCTGACCTGGTGAAGGTCGAGGT
This sequence comes from Streptosporangiaceae bacterium, assembly GCA_030040415.1. Lineage (GTDB taxonomy): Bacteria > Actinomycetota > Actinomycetes > Streptosporangiales > Streptosporangiaceae > JAJYUU01. The sequence goes on from JASHTT010000704.1 coordinate 10,922, forward strand.
GCCGCTCCGTTACCTGGGTTTCGATGTCCCTCCGGACTTCATCGTCGGCTACGGCATGGACTATGCCCAGCGATATCGCAACCTGCCTTACATAGCTGTCCTCAACTTCTGAGGGCTGACAACCCACGTAGCCCCTGCCCGGCGCAAGATGACGATTGTCGCGGCAAAGAAGCCTGCGGGACGCTGTCGGATCGGGGCAAACGCGTTCGTAGCAGGGGTGACAGGCAGCCGAGGAAGGGTGCCCGAACCACAGGAGATGATCCAAATGCACTACCTGGTTTCCGTGATCCACAACAGCCCAAGCCTCGCTACCCCGGCCGAGATGGCGGCCACCGACGCCTTCAACGACAGGCTCGAGGCGGAGGGTCACTGGGTCTTCGCTGGCGGCCTCGCAGCGCCGAGCACGGCCACTGTCATCGACAACCGAGGCGCGGAAGCGTTGTTCACCGACGGGCCCTACGTGGAGTCCAAGGAGTATCTCGCCGGCTTCTGGGTCATCGAGGCCGCCGACCTCGACGTGGCGCTCAAGCTCGCCAGCGACGGGTCGAAGGCCTGCAACCGGAGGGTCGAGGTGCGGCCGTTCCTGTGAACAGCGTCGACGTCCGGGAGGCGATCACGGAGGCGCACCACGAGGAGTGGGCGCGCGTGGTCGCCTCCCTCGCTAGGCGCTTTGGCGA
>JASHTT010000705.1 GCA_030040415.1 Streptosporangiaceae bacterium
CCCGGCGAGCAGGAACCCGGCGGTCAGCGGCAGCATGTAGATGCCTGCCCATAGCGGCGTCTGGCTGAAGCTGTAGCCATGCCGTGGCAGCCAGATGCCCTGCAGCCAGATGATCAGCATGAACATCAGGCCGCCGCGCCCGACGGAGGCGAGCATCGACGACAGGCTGCCGGCCGTGAACGCCCTGATCCGGAACAACGCAAGCCGGAACATCGGCTCGGCGACCCTCGTCTCGATCACCGCGAAGGCGGCCAGCAACGCCACCCCGCCGGCCAGGCAACCGGCCACGAACGGGCTTTCCCAGCCCATGGTCGAGTGGCCGTACGGCTGGATCCCGTAGGTAATGCCGACCATGACGCCGATCAGGCCGAGCGCGAAGGTCACGTTGCCAGGCCAGTCGACGTGCGCGGTTCCCCGGCGGGGCACCTCGCGCAGCATCCGGTAGGCCCAGACGGTGCCGAACAGCCCAACCGGCACCGAGACCAGGAAGATCAGCCGCCACTCGATCGGTGCCAGCACGCCGCCGAGCACCAGGCCGATGAACGAGCCGCTGATGCCGGCCACCTGGTTGATGCCGAGTGCCATGCCCCGCTGGTCCTCGGGAAATGCGTCGGTGAGGATCGCCGCTGAGTTGGCCATCAGCATCGCCGCGCCGACGCCCTGGAACACGCGCATGATCACCAGGTACAGCGCCGCGGCGGTGCCGTGCATCCAGGTGATCGTGAGCAGCAGGGAAAAGAACGTGTAGACGACGAAGCCGTAGTTGTACATCCGCACCCGGCCGTACATGTCGCCGAGCCGGCCGAGGCTGACCACCAGGACGCTGGTCACGACCATGAAGCTGAGGATCATCCAGAGCAGGTAGAAGCTGTTGCCCGGGGCGAGCGGGTCGATCCGGATGCCGCGGAAGATATCCGGCAAGGCGATCAGCATGATCGAGATGTCGATGGTGGCCATCAGCACGCCGAGCGTGGTGTTCGACAGGACTATCCACTTGTAACGATCTGACCGACCCGCCGTCTCAGCCACCATGAGGCCAGGTTACCGGCGTGGAGCACGGATCCGGAGGTAGCCTCCGAGGATGAGCCAGGCGGTCCCGCAGCTGCGCAACTGGGCGGGTAACGTGCGCTTCCACGCCACCGAAATCGCCTCGCCGGCCTCGCTGCCGGAACTGCAGCGGCTGGTGGCCGGGTCCCGCCGGGCGCGCGCGCTCGGCACCGCCCACTCGTTCAGCCCCATCGCCGACACCGACGGGCTGCTCGTCAGCGTGGCCCGGCTGCCTGCGCTCGCCGAGCTCGACGGCGACCGGCTGCTGGCGCGCGTTGGCGCTGGCCTGCGCTACAGCGACATCGCTCCCCGCCTGCACGCGCGCGGGCTGGCGCTGCCCAACCTCGCCTCGCTGCCGCACATCTCGGTAGCCGGCGCGATCGCCACCGGGACGCACGGCTCAGGGGACGGGAACGGCAGCCTCGCCACGGCTGTCTACGAGCAGGAACTCGTCATGGCGGACGGCGACCTCGTGACGCTGCGGACCGCGGATGCACCGGGCAGCGTCGTCGCGCTCGGCGCCTGCGGCGTCGTCGCGGCGCTGACCCTCCGGCTTGTGCCCGCCTTCTCCGTCCGCCAGTACGTGTACACCGCGGTGCCGTTCGGTGCTGCCATCGAGCACTTCGACGAGCTGACCGCGAGCGCCTACAGCGTCAGCATGTTCACCGACTGGCGGGCGCCGCGGTTCACCCAGGTGTGGCTCAAGCTGGCCGGACCTGCCGAGCCGCCCGGCGAGCACTGGTTCGGTGGCACCGCCGCAGGCGAGGACCTGCACCCGATAGCCGGGATGCCCGCGGCGAACTGCAGCCCGCAGCGCGGCCGGCCGGGTCCCTGGCACGAGCGGCTGCCGCACTTCCGGCCGGAGTTCACGCCGAGCGCGGGCGAGGAACTGCAGTCGGAGTACCTCGTCGCGCGGCAAGATGCGCCGGCCGCGCTGGCTGCCCTGGCCGCCCTCGCCGCCGAGCTGGCGCCGGTCACCCAGGTCAGCGAGGTCCGCACGGTGGCGGCCGACGACCTGTGGCTGAGCCCGGCATACCAGCGCGCCAGCGCTGCGTTCCACTTCACCTGGGTGCCCGACCCGGCCGTCGTGCTGCCGGCGGTGGCGAAGGTCGAGGCCGCGCTCGCGCCACTGGCGGCCAGGCCGCACTGGGGCAAGGTGTTCGGCTACGACCCGGGCACGGTGGCCGGCCGGTACCCGCGGATGGCCGACTTCCGGCATCTCGCCGCTGAACTCGACCCGCACGGCAAGTTCGGTAACCGGATGCTCGACCCCCTGCTGCGGGAACTGGGCTGAATCAGGCCCTGGCGGACGTATGATCCGATCAAGGATGGCGGCCGGCGCGAGCGAACTGAAAGTCCCAGCGGCCCGTTCGAGCAGCACAGTCGGGGCCAGCACAGTCGAGGCAACAGGGGAGCACTACTTCGATGGGCATTCTGAACGAGGCTCGCCGCGAGTTCATCGCAGCGCCTGACACCTCTAAGCGGCAGATCGTCTACAAGTGGCCTGACATCAACATCAGGAAGTTCTCACGGGCCATCGTCGAACCGGACGCTGTCGCGGTGTTCATGAGCCAGGGCCAGGTCATGGGGGTGCTGCTGCCAGGTCAGCACACTCTGGACGCCAAGGAACTCCCGTTCCTCGGCATGTTCGTCGACTGGGCCACCGGCGGTAACGCTTTCCGCGCCGAGATCTACTTCGTCGCCACCCGGGAGTTCCCGAACAACAGGTTCGGTGGCCGGCTGGACGAGGTTCAGGATCCGCAGAGTGGCCTTATCGTTACGTTGCGCACCTTCGGCGAGTATGCGCTGCGGGTCAACGAGCCGACCAAGCTGATACTCAACCTCGTCGGCACGGTGGACGTGACGAACAACGAGGCCGTCACGGCGTGGGTGACCCAGCAACTGCTGAAGGCGACCAGGACAACCGTCACCACCCAGCTGATGTCCGGCGCCTGGCCGATACTCGGCCTGTCGATGCACAGCCCGGAGATCGAGCAGCAGGCGCTCCAGGGCGCCAACAGCGAGCTCACCGACTACGGCATCAATCTGACCCGCCTCGGCAACGTCGACGTGAACCTGGACGACGACGACAACGCGCGGCTGAAGAAGCTGGCGGGCGACACCGCCTACAGCCGGCTGGCCGGCGGGTTCTTGCAGGCCGCGCAGGCTGAGGCGCTGCAGGGCGCCGGCGAGGGCATGTCCAAGGGCGGCGAGGGAGTTGCCGGAATGTTCCTCGGCGCCGGAATCGGCATGGCAGGCAACATGATGCAGGCGCCGGCCCAGGCCCCGTATGCGCCGCCGCCGCCCGGTACCGCGTTCGCCGGCGGCGGGCCCGGCTATGCCCAGCAGGCGCAGCAGGCACCCCCGCAGCAGGCACCCCCGCAGCAGGCGGCCGCCCCGCAGCAGGCCCCGGCGGAGGCCGTCGCGGGAATCCAGTGCAGCAACTGCCAGAGCCAGGTCGCGGCCGGCGCGAAGTTCTGCGCCGAATGCGGCACGCCGACGCAGAAGCACTGCACGAATTGCAATGCCAACCTCAGCGCGAGCGCGAAGTTCTGCGCCGAATGCGGTACGCCCACGGCGCCGCCTTCCGCGTGACTCACGGCTTCGGGGTTTCGATTCCTGCCCGATTAATTACGGGCGGGATTCGAAACT
>JASHTT010000706.1 GCA_030040415.1 Streptosporangiaceae bacterium
GCGCTCGCGCGCGCCAGCGCTCCGGTCAGCGCGGCGATCTATTTCGATGACATGTACGTGCCACGAGAGTTGTCACTGCAGACCGCTCAGGCGATCAGCGGCCTGCGGGCGTGGGTGACTAGCGAGTACGAGCACGACGGGCTGCGAGTGAGCAACGGCGCCGTGCTGGACCGGCTGATCGCGCTGGCTCGCGGCGACGCGTGAGCGCAAGCAGTGCCGCGGCCGCGCAGCCGGCCCGGTCGCAGTCAGCCTGACGGCTGATCCTCCGCCCGCTGGATCCGCCGGTAGTGCGAGTTCCGGACGGCGATCAGCCCGCTCGCCGTCAAGCCGGCCAGCAGCGATGCGGTCAGCACGGCCGTCTTGGCAACCTGCGATTGGGGCGTGCCGAGACCGAATGCCAGCTCGGTGATCAGCAGCGAGACCGTGAAGCCGACGCCGGACAGCACCGCGACGGCGAAGATGTCGGCCCAGGTCAACTCCGGGCTGAGAGTTGCCCGGGTGACCCGGGCGGTGAGGTAGGCGGTGCCGAAGACCCCTGCGGTCTTGCCTGCCAGCAGCGCCAGCAGCACGCCGAGACCCACCCGGCTGGCCACGACTTCGTGCAGCGAGGACGCGGAGATCGCAACTCCGGCAGCCAGGAAGGCGAACAGCGGGACGGCGATGCCCGCCGACAGCGGCCGGACCAGATGCTCGAGTCGCTCGGCAGGTGAGTCGTCAGAGCCCGCTGGCACGGCCGAACCACCGGCCCCGGCCGGATGGCCGGCGGGTACGAGCAGGCCGAGTGCCACGCCGACGACAGTTGGGTGCACGCCGGAGGCGTGCACCAGCGTCCAGACGACGACCGCCAGCGGCACAGTCAGCCACCACATGGTCAGCCTGACGCGCTGCAGCAGCCAGAATGCGGCCAGCAGGATGACCGCGGCGGCCAGCGGCAGCAGGCGGATCTTGCTGGTGTACGCGATGGCGATGATGAGGATCGAGCCGAGATCGTCCACGACCGCCAGGGTCAGCAGGAATGCCCGCAGCGGCGTCGGCATGAACCTGCCGGTGATAGCGAGGATCGCGAGCGCGAACGCGATATCCGTAGCGCACGGGATGGCCCAGCCCCGTGCCGTCGCGTGCCCAGCGTTCACGGCCAGCGAGATGACCGCCGGAACGGCCATGCCGCCCAGGGCTGCGGCGATCGGCACCAGCGCCGTCGCCAGACTGCGCATCTCCCCCACGACCAGCTCGCGCTTCAGCTCCAGCCCGGCTACGAAGAAGAAGATCGCGAGCAATCCGTCGCCCGCCCATTCCTCGAGGCTCATGTGCAGGCCGAGGACTGCCGGGCCGACATGCAGGTGCTGCAGGTGGGCGTAGTCGTGCCGGGCCGGGGTGTTCGCCAGGACGAGCGCTAGCACGGTGGCGCCGAGCAGCAGTCCGCCGCCGACAGTCTCGGCCCGCAGGGCATCGGCGAGCACCCGCAGCTCGTGGCCGGCCGGGCGGCGGAAAAGTACCGTGCCGGCGTCGCCGCCCGGCTGCCGGAGCCGCACGTCGCTGTCCCCCTCACCCGCGGACGCGCCGCGGCCCGGCACCAGACTCCCAGGCAGCTTGATTCCCGCTCCGCGGTCTGGCTACCGCGTCAGCTCGGTCAGCCGGCTCGGTCCGCTGGCCAGGAAGGCACCGCTCCCTCGGGCAGCGGTACGGCGAAGGCGTTCAGCAGGTAGGAGACGAGCGTGTAGTAGCCGCACAGCGCGACGAGCTCCACCATGCCCTCGTCGCCGAGCAGGCGGTGCGCAGCGTCGTAAGTGTCCTGGTCGAGCTGTCCGGTCCGGGTCAGCTGGCTGGCCACGGCGTACACGGCGCGCTCGGCACTGGAGCCGAAGCCCGGCTCCTCGCCGCGGGCAATCGCAGCAATGGCCGCAGCGGACACGCCCTGCTCGCGCGCCATCGGGGCGTGTGCCCACCACTCGAACTCGGCCTGCCACCTGGCCGCAACGGTGATGATCGCGATCTCCGCGAGCCTGCGCTCGAGCGAGGTAGCGAAGCGAAGCACGCCGCCAAGATCTGACAGATGCCCGCCGATGTGCGGCGCCTGCACGAAGGTGTTGAACGGGCCAGCTAGCCCGCCGCTCGCGTCCAGGGCCGAGGCACCGCGGCTCGCCACGATTCGCTGCCAAACCTCCTGGCCCTGTGCGCTCAGCTCGTCGTGACTCAGGTTAGGTAGTCGGCTCACGATCCGACCCTAGTGCTCAGGCCAGCGGTTGTCGGCACACCCCGTGGGTAGCGAAGTAGGTAGTTGCGAGCAAGCAACCTTCGCGAGGTAGGCTTGATCAACGTGGGAGCTGCGTCGGGTCAGAGCCAGGGTGCCGCGGTGCCGGTGTCCGACAGGTACAAGTGGATCGCCCTGTCCAACACGACGCTGAGCATGACCATGGCCACGATCGACGGCACCATCGTCATCATCGCGATGCCCGCGATCTTCCGTGGCATCCACGTGGACCCGCTGGCCCCCGGCAACATCACCTATGTCCTGTGGATGATCATGGGGTACCTGCTGGTGCAGGCGGTGCTGGTGGTCACCCTGGGCAGGCTCGGCGACATGTTCGGCCGGGTGAAGATCTACAACCTCGGTTTCGTGGTCTTTACCCTCGCTTCGGTGGCGCTGTCCCTCGATCCGCTCGCAGGTGGCCAGGCCGCGCTCTGGCTGATCCTCTGGCGGGTAGTCCAGGCGTTCGGCGGGGCCATGCTGATGGCGAATTCCGCGGCGATCCTCACCGACGCATTCCCGGCCAACCAGCGCGGGATGGCGCTCGGCATTAACCAGATCGCGGGGATATCTGGCCAGTTTGTCGGCCTGCTGCTCGGCGGCCTGCTCGCCGCGTGGGATTGGCGGGCAGTGTTCTGGGTGAATGTGCCGATCGGCGTGTGGGGCACGATCTGGGCGTACCGCAGCCTGCGCGAGATCGCGACCACGAGGCGGGCCAAGATCGACTGGATCGGCAACATCCTGTTCGCGGTGGGCGCCACCAGCGTGCTCGCCGCGATTACCTACGGCATCCAGCCGTATGGCGGCCACGCCACCGGCTGGACGAACCCGCTGGTGCTGGCCGGCCTCATCGG
>JASHTT010000707.1 GCA_030040415.1 Streptosporangiaceae bacterium
TCCGCCTGGCAGGTGCTGGACCAAAGACGCGCTGGACGAGTGCGTAGCTTGCGCGGCGAGAGTGGTCAGGTCGGTGTTGGCGTGGAAGTTCTGGATCACGCCCTGGCTCAGCAAGACGATCGCGAAGATAAACGAGAGCGGGATCAGGATCCTCGTTGCCGAGCGGATCGTGTCGACCCAGAAGTTTCCTATGGTCGTTGCGCGCTTGCGAACCAGGCAGCGGATAAACCCGGCGGCCAGCGCCATGCCGACTGCGGCGGAGATGAACTGATGCCACACCAGGCCGAGTTCTTGGCTGAGCTGACTCATCGTCGCTTCGCCGGTGTAGTTCGTCCAGTTGGTGTTGGTCATGAAACTGATGGCCGTGTTGAACGACACCCCGGCCGGAACGGCCGGCAGGCTGTTCGGGTTGCCAGGCAGGTGGTCCTGCAAGCGCAGCACGCCGTAGGTCAGCAGGCCGCCGACCAGGGTGTAGGCCAGCATCGACATGATGTAGCTGCGCCAGCGCTGCTCACTCTTGGGGTCGATGCGGCAGACCCGGTAGCAGGCCCGCTCGATTGGCAGGAAGAACCGGTCACCCGGTGCCTTCTCGTTGGCGTAGACCTTCGCCATGTAGCTGCCGAGCAGCGGCGTGCTGATAACTAGCAGCGCAAGGAGGAAAAGGATCTCGACCCAGCTCTCCCAGGACATCACACTCTCCCCTGGCGTATCAGGATGACCACGAGGTAAGCGGCCAAGCCGACCGCCACAAAGATGCCGATAAAGTCGTTGGCTCCGATGGCCGTGCCAAGGAAAGCCAGCCCGGTCACAGCCGCACCCGCTCTCGGTCCGCTGGATCCAGGTCCTCGTCCGAGCTGCCGTGCTCGCCCTCGGCTAGCCCGGCCTCGTCCGGGCCGATGATCTTGTCGCAGCCGATAGTGAACAACGCGGCCAGGACCGTGAAGCCGATCATGAGCAGCACATAGCCGACGTCTTCCATGCCGACCCTCCCGGTGAACGTGAAGATTCACATCACGTTCTAGGGAGGGCAGGTGGCAGGCGGAAATTTCTTAGCGCGAATCTTGCGGTAGCCCTCTGGTTTCATGCGGATTGCTTGCAAGCCCCGCCAACTGGGCCCGCCGCCTGGCGAGCAGCAACTCGGCGGTGAAGACCTGCAGGATGGGGGTCGCGGGCGAGCTCAGCGCCGGGCCGGCGAGCACCAGCATCCTGCCTGGCCCAATCTCGGCGGAGAATTGCGCGGCTTCCGGCCGGTCGGGCAGCGGGCCGCCTGCGCTGGCTACGACGGTCCAGCCTTCGCCGTCTCTGGACAGGATGCCCACGGCGTCGAGGTCGAGGGCGGCTCTGAGCTCGGCGGCTAGCTCCGCGGCAGGCTGCGACGGCTCGGCCAGGCCGCGCGCTACCAGCCTGGCCAGCGCGTCGACCTCGGCGCGGGATCGCGCCACCTGCCGCCCGTGGCCGGCCAGCACCTCGATGAGCACCCCGATCACCGCCCCGCACGCCGCGAATACGACAAGCGCGACCACGTCGATGGGATGGCCGACGCGCAAGCTGTAGTAGGGCGCGGCAAAGAAGAAGTCGGCCGCTGCGACGGTGACGGCGGTGCCCACCAGGGCGGGCGCAATGCCGCCCGACAAGCCGACGGCCACCACGACCAGCACGCCGCACAGCAGCGCCCCGCCGAGACCGATCTCCGGCCGGGCCGGGCTGATGGCGGCCATCAGCCCGATCGGCGCGGCGATCGCCAGCAGGTAGGACAGCGCCCGCCGCCGGGGCGGGAGACTGACCTGACGCCATCTCCTCGGCTGGGTACCGATGGGCCGGCCGCCTCGGCGCTCCCGCGGCGGCGGGACGATGTAGATCTCTACCGGGCCTGCCAGCCGCAGCGTGCGGCGGGCGATCGACCCGTGCAGGAACCGGTGACCGCGCGAGTGAGACGTGTCGCCGATGACGAGCGTGCTGGCGCCCTCGCGCGCCACGAAGCGCGCCAGTTCCCACGCCACATCCGTGCCACCGACCTCCGCGTACCTGCCGCCGACCGCAGCCAGCGTCCGCTCTATCTCCTCCTCGCTCGCGCGGATGGCGCCACCGACCCCGCTCGTATCGCGTACGCACACCCCGACCAGCGGGGCGCGCCGCAGGGCGGCAAGCTCCGCTGCCCGGCGAATGACGTGCTCGGCGGGCTCGCCCGGCGCGATGGCGACCACGACCGGACCCTGCACGGTGAGCACGCCGGACACGTCGTCGCGGTCGGCGATCCACGCCCGGGTCAGGCTCCTCAGCGCCTCTAGCCGGTCTGGGTCGAAGAAGGCGCCCCGCCGGGTCGGCGCGGGCAGCCCGGCCGCTCGGTCCTCCTGGTCGAGCCGGCGCAGCACGATCCTGGGGTCGGTGTCCACGAACTCCACCCGCTCGGCTGCCCGCATCAGCTCATCGGGAACCAGTTCCCGCTGGCTGATCCCGGTGATCTGCTCGACCACGTCGTGCAGCGCGGCGATGTGCACGACGTTGACCGTGGTGAGCACGTCAATGCCGGCCTGCAGCAACTCGTCGACGTCCTGCCACCGCTTATCACGGGCGCTGCCTGGCGCGTTCGAGTGCGCCAGCTCGTCGACAAGCACGACGTCGGGCGCGCGTGCCAGGATCGCCTCGACGTCCAGCTCAGCCAGGCTCGTCCCGCGGTAGGCAATCCGCCGCGGCCGGATGACTTCGAGGTCGCCGAGGGCGTCCTCAAGCCCGCTGCGCTCATGCGTCTCCACGAGCCCGACGACGACGTCGGCTCCTTCCGCCGCCAGCCTTCTGCCTTCGGCCAGCATGGCGTAGGTCTTGCCGACGCCGGGGAAGGCGCCGAGGAACACCCGGAGCCTGCCGAGCCGGGGCACGGCGCCGGCCAGTTCGGCATGCGGCTTCAGCGGGGCCGCTGGCACTTCGTGGTTGACCGTTTCCGGCACCTCCCCGCTGTGGCGACAGCTCGGTTCCATGCTCGCTCTAAGGGCGTGCGGAACCGCCGCGCGTTAACGTTTTCTCTGCGCTCGCCCGGGCAAGGGGCAGCCAGGCTGTTCATCTCCGGCTCTCGCGACCACACTGGTAACAAGCATCGGGAGGTGGAAACTTGGCTGGTGAACGCGTGCTCGGCATGGTTCTGGCGGGCGGGGAGGGCAAGCGGCTCGCGCCGCTGACGGCCGACAGAGCGAAGCCCGCGGTGCCGTTCGGCGGCCTGTACCGGCTCGTCGACTTCGCCCTCTCGAACCTGGTCAACGCCGGGTTGCGGCGCATCTGCGTGCTGACCCAGTACAAGAGCCACAGCCTGGACCGGCACATCACCACCACGTGGCGGCTGAGCAGCCTGCTCGGTAACTACGTGACGCCGGTGCCGGCGCAGCAGCGGCTGGGCCCGCACTGGTACACCGGTTCCGCCGACGCCATCTACCAGTCGATGAACCTCATCTTCGACGACCAGCCGGACATCGT
>JASHTT010000063.1 GCA_030040415.1 Streptosporangiaceae bacterium
GGCACTTTCACTTCGCGGAAGAGAACAACTGCCGGTCGCGCTGCCGCGAGCGTGCGGCAGGCGGCCAGGTCAGAGCATCGCGCCCGGGGCGAAAGTGGTGTTACCATCTCCGGCCAAGACGTGCAGGAATGGCGTGGCTTATTCGAGCTAAAAGGGCGGGGAAACGACTGATGCACGCAGCGCTAGCAGCTAAGACGGTCACTGTAAGCACAACAACGGCGCCGACGGTGTGGGCGATACTCGGCTGCATAGCAGCGGCCGGAATGGTCGGCGGCTTTTTCAATGCGATGGCGGTGAAGCCGGGCACCTTCCTGCACATGCCGAGCTTCCGCAAAGCCCATTCCGGGGACTTGGTTCAGCTCGGCTTTCTGAGCAACATGCTGCTCGGCGGGTTCGCGGCAGTGATCAGCTGGGGGCTCTACGGCCCGCTCAAGGACGCGGTACTCGTCGGTACCAATCCCGGCGCCCTGCCAGCGAACCTCACCGTGACGGCACTGGTCGGTGCTGCGGTGGCGGGAGCAGGCGGGACGCGCGTGGTCACCAACGAGATCGACAAGCGAATCCTGAAAACCGCCGCGGTCACCGCGGCTGGGGCAAACAAGAGCTCATCACTGGCCACCCGGATGGCGGCCGCCCGCCGCCCGGCCGACGTCTTGCGGCTGGTCGATCCGGATGCCACAAAGGTCGATCCTGCTCTCGCAGAGCAGGCCAACGCCGACGACGAGGGCTGACGGAACGCCTCGGTACCAGCAAAGCCGGCGGCTTCTGCTACGCGGAAGGACAGATACCGGCGAGACCGGCAGCCGTGTTACCTTTCGCGACGTCCGGTTCGTGTCGTGAGCCCTGGAAGGACTCTGCGTGATCGACAAGTTCCGTACGGACCCGGCGGTCGCACTGGCCCCCATACCGTCGGGCTCGTGCATCGCGGTCGGGGGCTTCGGTAGTTCCGGACGGCCGGACACGCTGCTCGACGCTCTGTGCGACCTCGACCGCCGCGACCTCCATGTGGTCGTGAACAATGTCGGCAGCGACTTCACCGGCATCGGCCGGCTGCTCGCCGAGGGCCGCATCCGCCGCCTGACCGCGTCGTTCCCCGTGCTTCCCGAGTTCTACGACGTGTATTTCGCGGGGAACGTCGAGCTGGAGCTGATCCCGCAGGGCACGCTCGCCGAGCGGCTGCGGGCCGGCGGTGCCGGGATTCCCGCGTTCTACACGCCGTCGGGAGCCGGCACGATGCTTGCCGACGGCACGTTTCCGCTCGGCTATGACGCGAGCGGCGACGTCGCCGCGTGCATGCCGGAACGGGAGCGCAGGGAATTCGGCGGTCGCGAGCACGTCCTTGAGTATGGAATCGTGGCCGACTTCGCCCTGGTGAAGGCCTGCCAGGGCGACCGGAGGGGCAACTTGCGGTTCCGGTTGTCCGCGCGGAACTTTAATCCACTGGCCGCTATGTCGGGCAGGTACACGTTCGCCGAGGTTGAGCACGTTGTCGAGGCCGGCGAATTGGGACCTGACGACATCCACTTGCCTGGCGTTTTCGTGGACGAGGTGCTGCTGGCCTCAGCGGAATCGCCACGCCAGCCGGCTTATTCCGTCATACCGGGGGCTACGTCATGACGCAGGCAACAGCGCCGGTCGCGGTCGGCGGCCGCAGCCGTGACGGCATCGCGGCACGGCTCGCGGCCGACCTCAAGGACGGCTACGTCGTCAACCTTGGCGTCGGCATACCGTTGCTGATTCCCAAGCACATCCCGGCCGGCGTCGAGGTCATCCTGCACGCCGAGAACGGCGTCTTCGGCCTCGGCCCGCCAGCCCCGGCAGGCCAGGAGGACCCGGACCTGACCGACGCGGGCAAGCAGCCCGTCACGCTCATCACCGGCGCGGCGATCGTGGATTCGGCCATGTCGTTCGCCGTGGTCCGCGGCGGGCACCTGGACGTGACGGTGCTCGGCGCCCTCCAGGTGTCGGCACGGGGCGATCTCGCAAACTGGTACGTACCCGGCAAGAACCCGGCCGTTGGCGGCGCCATGGACCTCGTTGCCGGGGCGCGCGAGGTCTGGGCGACGATGGAGCACGTCGACCGGGCGGGACGGCCGAAGATCGTGCCGGAGTGCACGTTCCCGCTGACCGGCTGCGGCGTTGTCACCCGTGTCTATACCGACCTGGCAGTCTTCCACGTCATCGACGGGCAGCTGGTGCTCAAGGAGTGCGCACCGGGCGTCGACCCGGACGTCATCCGCGAGCGCACCGCGGCGTCGTACGTCGAAGACCTCGGCTGAGGGCCGCGAGGTGTCCGCGATCGACGTCAGCGCCATCACCGCGTTTGACGTGCACACGCATGTGCACAAGTCCGTACGCGGCGCTGAGCCGGATGCCGGCGGCCGGGAAGACATGGGCGAGTACTTCGGTATCGGCACGATGCCCCGGTATACGGTCCCTGAGGTGGCCGAGTACTACCGCCAGCGCGGCATGGCCTGCGTCACGTTCACGGTCGACAGCTACGCCCAGACTGGCGACGATCCGGTGCCTGATAACTTCGAGGTCGCCGAACTGGCCGCGGAGAACGCCGACGTGATGATCCCGTTCGCGAGCATCGACCCGGCCCGCGGCGCTGCCGGAGTCCGCCAGGCCAGGCGGCTGATCACCGAGTACGGCGTCCGCGGGTTCAAGTTCCACCCCGGCACGCAGGCCTTCTACCCGAACGACCGGAGCGCGTACCCGCTTTACGAGGTGATAGAGGAGCACGGCCTGGTCGCGCTCTTCCACACCGGCCAGACCGGCGTTGGCGCGGGCACCCGCGGCGGTGGCGGTATCCGGCTCAAGTACTCTAACCCGCTCTATCTCGACGACGTGGCCGCCGACTTCCCGGACATGGACATCATCCTCGCGCACCCGTCGTTCCCCTGGCAGGACATCGCGCTGTCCATCGCCACGCACAAGCCGCGCGTCTACATTGACCTGTCCGGCTGGTCACCGAAGTATTTCTCCCCCCAGCTTGTTCAGTACGCGAACAGCCTGCTGCGGCACAAGGTGCTGTTCGGCACGGACTTCCCGGTCATCACGCCGGAGCGGTGGATCAAGGACTTCGAGGGACTGACCATCAAGCCCGAAGTCCGGCCGCTGATCATGAAGGAGAACGCGGCGAAGCTGTTCGGGCTGACCGGCTAACCGGATAGCTCGGTATCGTCCAGGGAGATGACGGGCAGCGGGCCGGCGAGATCTTCGGGCGACGCCGGCGCGTAGGCGAAGTTCTTTGCCCGTGCCCCACCGTCCACGACCAGGTCGATGCCGGTGATCAGGCGGGCGTAATCCGAGCAGAGCCACGCAACAGCGTGGCCGATGTCCGTGGGCGTCCCTGTCGTGCCCATCGGCACCATCGGTGAGCGCTGCCCCGACCATCTGCTCGGCCGCCGCCACGGCTCGTCGCCTGTCGGGCCGCCGAGACCGCCGCCGCGGCCGTGCACGAGCACGCCGCCGGGACCCAGCCCCTGCCTGGCCCGCTCGGCCAGCAACTCCGGGTTATCCGGGTTCGGTGCCGTCGGGGTAAAGCTGTTGACCCGGATGCCATACGGCGCCAGGTCCATCGCGGCCGCCCGGACGAAGTTGTTGACGCCGCCCTTGTGGAACGCGTAAGCAATGACCCCGGCCGTGCCCGACCAGCCGTTGGACGACGAGACGCAGACGATCGACCCTCTGATCCCCCGTTCGGCCATCGCGCGGCCCACGTGCTTGGTGTTGAGGAAGTAGCCGAGCGACGAGACGCGGACCGCCCGCTCGAAGTCGGCCGCGCTCTCGTCGAGCACGCCGCGGCCGCCGAGCAGCGCGGCGTTGTTCACCAGGATGTCGATGTGACCCCATCGCGCGAGCACGTCATCCACATATCCCTGGACGACGGCTTCGTCGGTCACGTCGCCGGGCGCTGCCACGGCCTCTCCGCCGTTACGCTCGATCCGCGCGATGCACGCCTTGATCGCGGCCTCGTCCACGTCGTTGCACGCGACCTTAGCGCCGTACCTGGCGAGCGCCAGCGCGATGCCGCTGCCGATGTTCGGCCCGCACCCTGTCACCAGCGCGACCTTGCCGTCGAGTGAGATCTCCACTAGGACCGCTCCTCCGCGTAACCGACCGGAACCGACTGACGGGACCAGGCCGCCCAGCCGAACGGCCTGAAGACCATCGACATGGCCGCGTTCGCCGCCCCGGCCACCATGATCGGGATGTCCTGTGCGGCTGGCATCATCCGGAACGGGCCGCCGTGGTCCGCGTCGGCGACGGCGTGCTCGCCCTTGCCCGCCGCGACCATGTCCGAGCGATCCCGCACGGCGTGTTCGAACAGCCACTCCTGCACGTCAGCGCGGCTGTAGCCGGCGTTTCCCAGCAACTGGGCGTGTTCCGGGCCGAGCACCAGGCCGCCGCTGGAATGCGCGCCGCCAACATAAGCGCCGAGCCGGGCCAGGCTGTCGGCAAAATCGGTGAGCACCGCCGCTGCGCTGTCCGTGGACCTATTGTCCACGTACTCGCACGTCCTGATCAGGATCGCGGAGACAGCGTCGGTGCCCGGCGCGACGCCGCCGACCACGCTCAGTGGCTCCCAGGGGGACATCTCCTCGTTCTCGCCGATGCAGACCGACCAGCGCCCCGGCAAGCCCTGGGTCGCCTGCTCGAGTTCCTGCGGGTGGATGCCGTAGCCGTTGCGCACTATCAGGCCGATGGCGCGGGCGATCGTCGCGTTGGCGCGGAAACCGGGCCCGAACACCCCGCCCGCGTAGTTCACCCCGAGCCTGGACCTGACCGGGCCGTTGACGATGATCAGCGGAGCCGGGCCGCTGGTGGACTGCCACGCGCCCCGGCTGGCCCGCTCCAGGCATACCGCCTGCCACGCGGCAAGCACCACGGGAAAGTACTCCGGCTTGCAGCCTGCCATGATCGCGTTGGCCGCCGCCTGCGCGACTGTGACGCTGCGGCTCAGGTGCGGCTGCGAACTGATGACCTCGTCGCCGTCCCGGCCGGTGGTTGCCAGGCAGGCCGCGACGTCTGCTGCAGTGGCCGGGACGACAGGCAGGCCGTCGGTCCAGCCCTGCTCGTAGCAGTACTCGATGGCCGCCTTGGCCTGCGCTACCGGGTCAGTTACTTCGGAGGTCATGCCGAGGCGGCCATGGCCGGCTCGGTCAGCAGGGCGACGATCGCCGGGACGGCCGCGGCGGCGCGGCTCTGCACGCCCTCGGGCGTCAGGTTCGCCACCGGGTGCGGCGTGGTCACGTACCGGTAGCCGGCGGCGCCGCGTAGATAAGCCATCGCGTCGGCGCTGACCGTGAACGCGTCGCTGCAGATAACGACCGCCGGGATGCCGGCCTGCTCAAGCAGCAGGCCGTCGGCTACGGCCGAAGCGCTGCAGGACCCGCAGTCGCCGACCCCGGTGACCACGACGTCGCACTGCTCACCGAGTTCCGCCATGATCGGCTCGGGCGCCGTCTCGACGATGTTTGGCTTCTTGCGCGCCAGGACGACCCGCATGCCGTAATCGCCGGCCAGTACCGTCCCCACGTCAGCGAGGAACTGCTCGGCGTTCCGCTTGGTATTAGCCAGCAGCCCGAGCCGCAGCCCGCGCAGGCTCGCCGGGCGGTCGGCCAGGGCGACGGGTCGGCGCTGCGCGCCGGCGCCCGGGCCCACGGTGGGGTCGACGATGTTCTCGAACACGAACCCAGATTACGGCGCTGGCACCGGCGGAGCGAGCGGCCTTTCGCGACGCGGAACCCCGGGCTCGGCTCAGGCGGTCTCGACTTCCCCGTGCCGCCGCCTGGCGAGCACCCGCGAGATCAGCACCGCTACGACGAGCACTCCGCCGTAGAACACCTGCTGCACCCAGTCGCCGTACCCGCGCAGCTGCAGGCCGGCGACGCCGGTCGCCAGGAAGTACACGGCGATGCCGCTGCCCACGGCGTTGAACCGACCAGGCTGGATGGTCGTCAGGCCGAGGAACGCCGCCGCGAAGGCCGGCAGCAGGAGCTGGTTACCGTCGCCCGCGGTGGCGGACCCTGTCGTGCCGACGAACAGGATCCCGGACAGCGCGGCGATGCCGCCGGCGATGACGAAGCCCTGGATACGGGCCGCTCCTACCTTGAACCCGCTGAGCCGGGCGACCTCGCGGGACTGGCCGATGAACAGGGCACGCTGGCCGAACGGCGTGTACGTCAGCACGTACCACATCACCAGCATGACGATGAGGCCGAAGTAGAACTCAAGCGGAATGTCCAGGAACTCGTCGTTGAAGGTGATGTTGGACAGGCCCGCCGAGACGCCGGTGATCGTCAGCTCCTTGGACATCCACTCGGCAAGTCCGCTGAGTACCGTCCCGGTACCGAGCGTGATGATGAAGGAGTTCGCGTTGAACCAGATCACCAGCACGCCGTTGATCAGGCCGCCGAGCAGCCCGATGGCCAGCCCGACGATGCACGCCCAGACGATCGGCATCCCCTGCTGCACGTTCAGGATGGCGACGACCATGGCTACCAGGCCGGACATGGCGCCGACCGACAGGTCGATGTCGTTGTTGGTCAGCGGCACGAGCAGCGCCATCGTCAGCATGAACAGGACGGCCTGCGAGCCGAAGATGGTCGAGAAGTTGCCCATGGTCAGGAACGTCGACGGCTCGGCGATGCCGAACCCGATGACGACCACTACCCACGCGGCCGGCAGCATGGCGCTCTCCAGCAGCCTGAACTGCCTGGCGCGCAAGCGGTCGCGGTCCCGGCCGCCCGCTGGCTTGCCCGCTGGTGTCGCGGTGGCATTGGGCTGGCGCTCGGCCTCAGTTGCCATCGCGCATCACGCTCCTTCGGCCAGCGTTTGCGTGCTGGCGGCGTAGACCTCTGCTGTGATCTTCTCGCGGCTGAACGGCGGCCCGGCGACCCCGCTGACCACGCCGCCACCGGCGCAGACGAGCACCCGGTCCGCGACGGCCGCGAGCTCGTCGAAGTCCGTGCTGACCCACAGGATGCCGACTCCTGACGCGGCGAGCTGGCGCATCAGGTCGTAGATGTCGGCGCGGGTGGCGACGTCGACGCCCTGCGTCGGCTCGTGCAGCAGCAGCACCTTCGGCGGCCGCTCC